>NZ_JBQQCE010000133.1:0-21838 GCF_052245645.1 Streptomyces sp. KR55
GAACGGCTCGATGAACTCCCACTCCTCATCGGTGAGTTGCGCACGTGTCACACCAGAGTCTTACCGGACCACGACCTCATCCAGGACCCAAAACCCGAAACTGATCACAACCGAAGACAGGCCCTAGCACAGCCGCAAGGTCTGCCTCACCCCTGGCACCGAGGAGCAGGGCTGTGTGGCCCGTTTGCCATCGTCTGCGTGGTGCTGGCGAAGGTCCTGGGTTTCCGGCTGCACGACCTGATCACGGGCGATCCGGCCCGGGGGCGAGGAACTGTGCGACCTGTCTCGGGTGGTTCTCGTGCACGAAGTCTCGGTTCGATGGTGTCGGCGGTGGCCATGCCGTCGCCGTAGTAGCCCAGCATGACCAGCGGCCCCCGCACGAGCAGTTCGCCCGGCGCCTCGCCGACCACGGCCTCGTGGACTACATCGGGGAGACCTGGACCCTGGCGCCCCGTGCGCTGGAGGGCCTCGGCAACAGCCTTCCAGACGCTGGTACTGGACCGGCCCCGGAAGCAGCCCAGGGCTGGGCCGACATCGTCCAACGGCACGGCACCGGGGCTCTCAGATGACGACGCCATTCCGTCTTGCCCTCGGCCGCTTCTCGGACGATCGTGGGTAGTGCCTGTCACGAGGCAGGAGGGCCAGGTACGGCATGCATCGCATCAGCGGGCTGCCCGAGCGACACGCAGGTCACCCAGACGAGGCCAACCGCAATGAGTCCGTCACCATAGCCGTCACGGACGGGAACGGATGTGTGGCCTACTGGAGCCGCGAGGCTCAGGAACTTCTGGGGTACACCCCTGCGGAGATCATCGGCAGTCCTCTGGCCGAGCTGTTCTCCACCGACGGGGCCAGGTTCCGGCATCGCGACGGCGGCCTGCTGGATACAAGCGCCCACCTGAGCCCGCTGCTGGGCGCCACGCAGCAGCAGGGCTTCCTCGTGACGATCGTGCCGTCACTGGCAACGGGGAAACTGCAAGACCTCATGTGGTGGATGCTGGAGCAGCAGTCCCTCTCCCTCTCGATCTACGATCGTGACGGGCGGTTGCTGTGGGCGAACGAGGTCATGCGGCGAGCGGTGGGCCTCGGCCAGAGCGCAGTTCGCGGTCGGCGTATCACCGAGTTCCTTCAGGGTTCTGCGTTCGAGGAGGCAGAACGGCGGATCCTTCGGGTCGGCGAGACCGGAAAGCCCGAGTACACCGAACTCTTCGTAGCGCTTCCGCATGAGCCCAAAGCACACGCCTGGGCCGTGGATGTCTTCCCTCTCAAGGACGGGAGCGGCCGAGTGCACGCGGTGGGCCTGATGGGGAACGACCACTCCGAGCAGTACCACAGCCGCGAGCGGATGGCCTTGCTCAACGAGGCCAGGACCCACATCGGCGCGAGTCTGGATGTGACGGGCACCGCCCAGGAGCTCGTCGACGTGACGGTGAGGGTGTCCCGCTTCGCCGACTTCGTCAGCGTCGACCTGCTGGACGAGGTCTTCCATGGTGCACTGCCCGGCCCCGGCCCCCGCGCGGGACCCGTCGCGCTGCGACGGGCCGCGCACGGGGGCGCCGCCCCACTCCCACCCGACGCGGTACTCGGCGTCGGAGCGATCCACACCCATCCGCGGTCGTCTCCGATCGCCCGGTGCCAGGCCACCGGCCGCCCGGTGCTGCACGACATCAAGGATCCCGACATCGTTCGGTGGCTTGCCGAGGACGCCGTCCAGGCGGCGTACGCAGACGCCTTCGGGACGCGCTCCCTGCTCGCGGTGCCCATCCGAGCCCGCGGCGTGATCCTCGGAGCGGCCCTCTTCCTCAGGCATTCGTCCTCCCCCGACCCCTTCGGCCCCGACGACCTGACCGTCATCGAGGACCTTGTGGCCAGGGTTGCGGTCTGTCTGGACAACGCCCGCCGGTTCACCCGCGAGCACGGCATCGCACTGGCGCTCCAGCGTTCCCTGCTGCCTCATGGGCCAACTGTCCACCCGGCCGTGGAGACAGCGTCCCGTTATGTTCCCGCTGGCGGCAGCGCCGGGGTGGGCGGCGACTGGTTCGACGTGATCCCCCTTCCCGGGGCACGAGTAGGCCTCGTTGTCGGCGACGTCGTAGGGCACGGCATCTCTGCCTCAGCGACCATGGGCCGCCTCCGCACGGCGGTGCGCACCCTCGCCGACATCGACCTTGCACCCGACGAGCTCCTGACCCACCTCGACGACATCGTCACCCACTCCGGGCTCCCGCAAGACATCGATGGCGCCGACGAGACCTCAGAGATCCCCGGTGACATCGGCGCCACCTGCCTGTACGCCGTCTACGACCCCGTCTCCGGCACGTGCTCGCTGGCCCGGGCCGGGCACCCGCCCCCCATCCTGATCGGACCGGACGGAACGGCCCGTGTCATCGACATGCCTGTCGGCCCTCCCCTTGGGCTGGGCAGCCTGCCCTTCGAGGCGGCGGAGCTCACCCTGCCCGGAGGCAGCCTCCTGGCTATGTTCACCGACGGCCTCGTCGAGAGTCGCCATCACGACATCGACGAAGGCACCCGCAGTCTGTGCCAGGCACTCGCCCGACCGGAACCCTCGCTCGAAACCCTCTGCGACACCGTCCTCGAGATGCAACACCCCGAAGGCGAAGCCGACGACGTCGCCCTCCTGCTGATCCGTGCTCGACCACTCGGCCCCGAGAGTCTGGCCTCCTGGGACCTGCCCAGCGACCCCGCAGTGGTGGCCGAGGCACGTAGATGCGCCTGCGACCGTCTCACCGAGTGGGGGCTTGAGGACGCCGCATTCGTCACGGAACTCGTCGTCAGCGAGTTGTTCACCAACGCCATCCGTTACGCCACGGGCCCGATCCGACTACGACTGATCAAGGACCGGACGCTGACGTGCGAGGTCTCCGACGGCAGCAGCACCAGCCCTCACCTGCGGCGGGCCCGACTGAGCGACGAGGGAGGCCGCGGCCTGCTGCTGGTCGCCCAGCTCACCGAGCGTTGGGGCACTCGGTATACGCCTACGGGCAAGACCATCTGGGCCGAACAGCTCATCCAGGCGACCTGAGCGGTCTCCCTCGACGACGCACTGCGGAAGCTGATCCGGCCATGTCCAGGCTCGGCGGGGTGCAGGCGGTGCCAGCTGTCCGCAGCCGCGTCCGACCCGTTCGGCTACGCCGGAACCGCGGCCTGCGTCGGCTTCTCGACCTCGGAGGGAGTGCGGTGCAGCCCCTTCCGGTCGTACAGCCAGGTCACGCCGAAGCCGAAGAGGGAAGCTGCCACGAGGCTGATCGCCAGCATGGCCCAGCCCCGGGTCAGGCCCGCGTCACCCTGGGCGTCGTAGTAGAGGATCGAACGGACACCGTCGGTGATCTGCCGCAGCGGCTCGAACTCGGCGAGGAAGCGATAGAAACCGGGCAGCGCCTCTATCGGCGTGGTGGCACCGGCCGTCGGCACGGCCATCGCGACGAAGATCAGCGCAACGAGCAGCATGCCGGGCGTGCCGAAGACAGCGAGCAGGGCCAGCGCGCCGATCCCGGCGACCGCGATCGCGCACACCGAGTACAGCCACAGCAGGGGCAGGTGGGAGACATTCATCCCCATGCCGACCGCGCCCGCCAGCACCAGGCTGCCCATGAGCACCGAGAGGCCGGCCATGAGTGTGCTGCTGATGGCAAGGGTCTGTACCCGGCTCGCACGGACCAGCGGGCGGTGCCTGCGAAGCGGCCCCATGTCGTTGTGGGTGTAGCCGAGGGCGTGGTCCACCTGGCCGCTGATGACATTGGCGGAAAGCATGCCGCAGACCACGAGGACCAGCGCGTAGTAGAAGGCGGTCATGCCGAGACCACTGTGCGAGTGAAGCGGATGCCCGTCCTTCACGGTGACGACTGCCGGGTCGGCCAGTAGGAGGCGCTCCGCTGGAGGCAGCTTCGCCTGCTCGGCTCCGGCCTGCGCACTCAGCTCCCTGCCCACCTGACTTGAGGCGTTCTTGGCCGCTTCCGTCGCCGCCGCCCGCGCCAGGCTGGAGCCAAGACTTCCGGCGGACTGGTTGGTCACCACCGTCAGCGTCGGGCGAACCGGGTTCTTGTCAGCCGCAGTGCTGATCAGCGTGGTGGCGGAGGAGGAGAAGTCGCCGGGAACGACCAGCGCGCCGAACAGCTTGCCCTGGCCGAGTTCCTTGTTCATCTTCTGCTCGTCCATCACCTTCCAGTCGATCGCGTCTCCACCGGCATTCGATTTCGTGATCGACTCGATTGTCCGCGCCCCCAGGTTGACGTGTTCGCCGCCGGCATTCGCGCCCCTGTCTGCGTTGACCAGGCCGACGGGCAGCTTGTGCAGGTGGCCGACCGGATCGACGTTGGCACCGATGTAGAGGACCGCGAACAACAAGGCCAGGACGCCCGTGACGACGCCGTTGACGATCCACAGGCCTCGGGCCCGCAATACGCGGAAGGGATGAAACCCACCCATGATGAACTCCAGTTTTCGCAAAGACTTGCCGAGAGGGAGGGGTGGACAGCGTCATCGCAGGCCCTGACCTCGCGCTTCATGGGAATCCCGGACATGGGCACGGTCAGATTCCATTGCCCGCAACACCGCGGCGTGCCGGACGCGAGCAGCGATCCGACGGAATCGGCGGTGGTGGCCTTCTCGACGAAGTGGGTGTAGTCCACGAACGACACCCCGTTCGTCCTGCCCGGTTGTTCGAAGATGTGTCTACAGGTCGTGGACGCTGTCGGCGACGTCGCAACGGATTCGGAACAGCACGTGCTGCAAGCAGTCACGTGATCCGTCGCAGGATGCGGTCCTTGCGGCGGGTGAAGGGCGGATAGGTCACGCGCAGGGTGTCCGGGTTGAGCCGCTTGTCGAGGACGGACTTGATGTTGCTGAAGGTGTCCAAGGAGTGTGCGCCGTGGTATTGGCCCATGCCACTCTCGCCGACGCCGCCAAAGGGGAGACCGGGCACGGAAAGCTGAGCGGTCGGGATGCCGAAGACCACGCCGCCGGAGGACGTCTCCGCGATCAGCCGCTGCTTGGAGCGCTTGGATGCGGTGAAGGCGTAGAGAGCCAGCGGCTTGTCCCGACCGGCGATGAAGACGATCGCCGCATCCAGGTCGGGGACGCGGACGATGGGCAGGATGGGACCGAAGATCTCGTCACGCATCACGGCCGAGTCGGGGTCGACGTCCGCGAGAACGGTGGGGGGCGATGTAACGGGTGGGACGGTCGTGGTCGCCGCCGACAACGGTCCGACCATCGTTGAGCAGACCGGCCAGCCGGTCGAAGTGGCGCTCGTTGATGATGTTGCCGTAGTCGGCGCTCCGGGCCGGATCGGTGCCGTACATCTCACGGATGGCTGCGGTCAGGTGCGACTCGATGTCGGCGCCCGCCTGTCCGACAGCGAGCACGTAGTCGGGCGCGACGCAGGTCTGGCCGGCGTTCATGAACTTGCCCCAGACGATGCGACGGGCGGCCGTCGCGAGGTCGGCGCCGGGTTCGACGACGGCGGGACTCTTGCCGCCCAACTCCAGGGTGACCGGGGTGAGATGGCGGGCCGCGGCGGCCATGACGATGCGTCCCACCGTGCCGTTGCCGGTGTAGAAGATGTGGTCGAACCGCTGTTCCAGCAGGGCGGTCGTCTCCGGTACGCCTCCCTCGACGACGGCCACGGCCTGCGGATCCAGGAACCGGGGCAGCCAGTGGGCGAGCGCGGCCGAGGTTGCGGGGGCGACTTCACTGGGCTTGAGGATGACGCAGTTACCGGCGGCCAGTGCGCCGATGAGGGGCGCCAGCGCCAGATTCAGCGGGTAGTTCCAGGGGCTGATGATCAGCACTGTGCCCAGCGGCTCGCGAACGGTCCAGGCTCGGGCCGGCGCGAGCAACAGAGGCACGGAGACCTTGCTCGGGCGCGTCCACTGGTCGAGGTGGCGCAGGGTGTGGTCGATCTCCTTGAGGAGGAAGCCGATCTCCATGAAGTGCGACTCGGTCGCGTTCTTGCCGAGGTCGGTGTACAGCGCGTCTGCGAACACGTCCTGATGCTCGGCCAGCATCTGCCGCAGCGCGTGCAGCTGCTCCCTCCGCCACGAGAGGGGCTTGGTGCGTCCGGTGTTGAAGGTGGCGCGCAGGCGGGTGGCGGTTTGTGCCGCGTGGTCTGTCGTGGAGTCGATGTCCACGTTGTTGTTGGTAGGCATGCCCCGCAGCATATACGAAACGAAAGCATTTCGTTTCGTATTGATGTACGCTTTCTGGTGTGACCCCTCCCACGCTTCCTGAACTCTTCGAACGCCCCCTCTGGCGCTCCGACCCGCATGTGGCTCGCCGTGTCTCTTCGGGGGATGACCGATGACCGAGTCGGCGGCACGCCGGGGCCGCCCCCGCGATGCCAACCGGGACCGTGCTTTGCTGGATGCGACTCTGGCCGTCCTGGGCGAGAGCGGCTACGGCGGCTTGACCACCGCCGCCGTGGCAGCCCGTGCCGGAGTGTCCACCGCCACCCTCTACCGCCGCTGGCCGTCCAAGGAGTTCCTGGTCGTCGACGCTGCCGCGGCCTACTCCCAGAAGCTCACGGCACCTGCCGACACTGGCACCCTCGAAGGGGACCTGCGTGCCCTGCTCCGGGACAAGGCAGCCTCGCTGACCGGGCAGGAGGGAGGGGTGTTGCGGTCCCTGATCGCCGAGGGTGCGCACAACGCCCCCCTGGCCGACGCCCTCACGAAGGCGTTCGTGCTGCCCGTTCGCCTACGTATGGAGGAGATCGCGCAACGTGCGGTGGACCGGGGTGAAATCGCGCCTGTCGAGCACGCCGATCTGCTCGGCGACCTCGTTATCGGTCCCATGATGAGCAGGTTCTTCCTCACCCCGCTGCCGCCGGACGAAGTGGACGCTGGTTTGGCGGCGGAGACGGCCGACCGCCTACTGCCCTTCCTCATCCGCGCCATCGGAGGCAAGGGGAGCCATTGAGCCGGCAGCCCGCTCGCCTTCGCGGAGCAGGTACTTCTGGATCTTCCCGGTAGAGGTTCGGGGCAGTTCCCCAAAGACGACCCGCTTGGGCGCCTTGAATCGCGCGATGCGGTCTTTGACATGGTCGATGATCTCCTGCTCGGTGGCGACCGCATCGGGGCGCAGGACGGTGTACGCGACCGGCACCTCGCCCCAGCGGTCGTCCGGGGCACCGACCACGGCGACTTCGAGGACTGCCGGATGGCTGGCGACGGCCTGCTCGACCTCGATCGAGGTGATGTTCTCTCCACCGGAGATGATGACGTCCTTGCTGCGATCCCTGAGCTCGATGTATCCGTCGGGGTGGCGAACACCGAGGTCGCCGGTCCGGAACCAGCCGTCCGGCGCGGCCGCGGCCGTGGCGGCGGCGTCCTTGAGGTAGCCCAGCATGAGGTTGTTGCCGCGCAACCTGATCTCACCGATCGTGGTGCCGTCCGCGGGTACGTCCACTCCGTTGCCGACCACGCGGGCGGTGAGGCCGACGATGTTGGACACTCCCTGCCGGGCGCGAAGCCGGGACTGTTCCTCGGGGGCGAGGCCATTCCATTCGGGGTGCCAGTCGCACAGCACCGACGGCCCGTACGTTTCGGTGAGCCCGTACAGATGCGTGACGTCGAAACGCAGTACATCCGCGGCGGCGAGCAGGGTGGGGCTCGGTGGCGCCCCGCCGGTCAGGAACCGGATGACGCCGTCCGTGTCGCGCTTGGCCTCCGGGGCGTTCACCACCATGGAGAGCACGGCAGGGGCACCACAGAGGTGTGTGACGTGTTCGTCCTGAATGAGCCGCCAGATCTCGGAAGCCTCCACTTTCGGCAGGCATACGTGTGTGCCGCCGGCGGCGGTCACCGCCCATGGGAAGCACCAGCCGTTGCAGTGGAACATCGGCAGGGTCCAGAGGTAGGCGGACGCTGTGCTCAGCTGGGTGTGCGTGACCATCGCGAGTGCCTGGAGATAGGCGCCACGGTGTTGGTACATGACGCCCTTGGGACGACCAGTCGTTCCGGAGGTGTAGTTGATGGACAGCAGCGCGCCCTCATCGGGCAAGGGGACGGCCGTCGGTGCGGCGGCGTCGAGGAGGTGTTCGTAGGCGCCGTCGTCGCCGGGGCCTGCGCGCACGATCAGGGGCGGATGCGGCATCCCGTCGATCGCCGTGGCCACGAGGTCGTCGAACTGCGGGTCGTGCAGGAGCACCGCGCTCTCCGAGTGCTCGAGGATGTAACGCACCTCGGGGGCGGAGAGTCTGGTGTTGATCGTGACCAGGGGCGCACCGGCCCACGGGGCTCCGTAGTGGGCCTCGAGCATGATGTGCGTGTTGGGTGCCAGTACCGCGACCGGGTCGCCGTTCGCGAGCGGGGCAAGAACGTCGGCGAGCCGACGGCACCGGTCGTGCAACTGGGCGTACGTGAAACGCTGGTCCCCGTCGATCACAGCCGTGCGCTCGGGAAACACCGCGGCCGACCGGTCCAGGAAGGACACGGGACTCAATGGCTCGAATGACAGGGCGGGATTCACGGGCCTGCTCCGTTCGGTTGGTCGGCGGGATCATGAGCAAGGGCTCGGCCGCACCCGATGCCTTGCCGTTGGGGACCGCAGGATCTGGCCCGGGGCGCGTAGCAGTTCCAGAGGGAATCAGCGCAGCTGGCTCTTGAGGATCTTGTTCGTGGGGCCTTTCGGAAGCGTCTCGACGAATCGCACGACCCTCGGGTATTTGTAGGCGGCGAGGCGCTGCCTGCAGTAGCCGATGACGTCTTCGGCGCTGATGTCGCTCCCGTCGCGCAGGGCGACCACCGCGACGACTTCCTCCCCGAGCCGGTCGTCGGGGGATCCGATGACGGCGGCCTCACGGATGTCGGGATGCCCGAAGAGCACGTCCTCGATCTCGCGCGGGTACACGTTGTATCCGCCGCGGATGATCATGTCTTTGATCCGGTCGACGACGAAGTAGTAGCCGTCGTCGTCCACGTAGCCCAGGTCGCCCGTGCGGAACCAGCCATCCTGGATGACTTCGGCGGTTTCGGCAGGGCGACGCAAGTAGCCCTTCATCACCGAGTGTCCGCGGATGAGGAGTTCGCCGACAAGGTCGGCACCCGGCGCAAGCTGGTTGCCGTCGCTGTCCACCACTCGCATCTCGGTCCCCCAGAGAGGCCGGCCCACGGACATGGGCTTGCGTCCGGCCGCTCTGTTGAACGTCACAGCGCTGGCCGTCTCGGTCAGCCCATAACCTTCCAGCACCGGGATGGCGAATCTCTCCTCGAACCGGGCGACGACATCCGGGGCGATCGGTGAACCTCCGCACAGCGCCATACGCATGCTGCTGAGATCACGGTGACGGTCGGGGGTCTCCAGCAGGGCGTGCAGCATGGTGGGCACACCAGCCACGATCGAGACGCGTCTCCGTTCGATGACATCGAGTACGGCAGAGGCTTCGAAACGGGGCACGAGTGCGAGCGAGGCGCCGCGCCGGATCGCGGAGTTCGCGAGCGAGGACAGGCCGAAAACGTGGAACAGCGGCAAGGCGAGAAGGATGACGTCATCCTGTCTCGCTTCGAACACGTCAGCACTGGCAGTGCAGCTCATGAACAGCTGGAAATGGGTGAGTTCGACTCCCTTCGGTTTCCCTGTGGTGCCGCTCGTGTAGAGCAGGACCGCGGTGTCCTCGGGTGCCGTGGAGGCAACTTCCGCTCCACCATGGTCGCGATCCGACAGGAAGTCCGAGAAGAGCCTGCCGTCGTCACCGTCGTGACGTATCCCTGCGGGAACCGTCACGAGTGGAATGCCCGCCTCCTTGGCCCCGAGGACGGCACCGACGGCGAGTTCGTGCGCGAAGATCACCACCGCACGGGCGTCGTTGAGGAGGAACGCGGTCTCCGTTGCGGTCAGCAGGGGATTGAGGGGCAGCAGGACCATGCCGGCGCGGAGCGTCCCGAAGTAGGCGACCAGGAACTCCGGGACGTTGGGCGACTGAATAGCCACCACATCGCCCCTTGAACAGCCGCTCTCGAGGAGTCCGTTCGCGAAGCGGATCGACTCCGTGTCGAGCCGCTGATAGTCCCACCTGTCATCACCCGCCCAGAGGGCAGGGCTCTGCGGTTGTGCGCGCGTTGCCTCAACAAGCATCGCCGCCAGGTTGAAGCTCATGGCATCTCTCCTTCACGTTCCGGCGGCAGGAGCGCTCGCGCGCTACATCCCCAGGTACACCGGATAACCAAGATCGGAACCGGACAAAAGGTCAAACGCGCGCTCGGCCAGTTCGCTGGATCCGACAGTCACCGTCAGGTCGCCCGACTCGACTGCGTCGATCGCCTGGGTGCGGCCGAAGACCACAGCGAGGAACGTGCGCAAACGGCAAGTCACTGCAAGGTCGGGGCGAACTGGCGCCGGCCCGCTCTTCGTCCACATTCGGCCATCGGCGATCTCGACGTGAAACGTCTCCCTGCCCACGTGCAGCTCATAGATCTCCTTGAGGCCGACGAGCTTGTCCGGCGCGGCAAAGGTGGAAACGCTGAGGGCGATCAGGTCCGCGCGGGTGGTCGCCGGATCGATTTCCGCCGACGGCGGGAGCCCAAGGCCCCACCGTCCAAGCTCGATGAGTGGGGCGCGGAGCCCCTCGCCTCGCTCGGTGAGCTCATAGACAGCCACACCCGCGGGAGGTGGAAGCGTGCTCCGGCGAGCGACCCCCGCGGCCTCAAGGCTGCGAAGGCGGGCAGTCAGGCGGTTCGGTCCGATGGCCGGGAGTACGTCGAGGAGGTCCTTGAATCGCTTGGGCCCAAGGCACAGCTCGCGCACGATCAAAATCGTCCATCGCTCGCCGAGAAGGTCCATGGAGCGGGCGAGCGGACACATCTGGCCGTATGTTCTTGCGGTTGTCATGAATCTACTGTACGGCTCTATAACTTCTCGCTATACGCTTTGTACACTCCGCTCGTGTCCGATATACGCAGCTGGGCTGCCGCCATGCGCATGCAAGTCGTGCTCATCGTCGTAGTCCCACCGCGTCGGCGAACGCTTCGAGCTCACGGCGGATGTCGCCGGCGGGTTGGTACATGATCTCGGTGACACCGCTCGCCGCCAGCTGCTGGACCTTGGCCAGGACCTCGTCGGCAGTGCCGGTGAGCGTGACGTGCTCGACCAGCGTGTGGGCCCCGGCGTTCCAGGCAGCCGTGTCGGCGTCGTTCAGATGCAGCAGGTGTCCGTTGTGCACGGCGAGGTGACGTTGGTCCTCCGGTGTGGTCTGCAGGACGGCCAGCCACTCCGGCCCTCCGGGCAGCGCCTTGACAACTTCCTCACCGCCGAGTTCGTAGGAGACGTGGAAGGCTTGCGCCAGTCCGGGGCCTGCGGCCGTGCGGAGCCGGTCGCTGTTGAGAGCTTCACCGTCATCGAGCACGGACCCGAGGGCCAGGTAGGAGACGTGCGAGAACTCTTTGGCCTGTTCGGGCACGGGCGCTCCGGCCACGAACAGGCCGTCCCCCAGCGATGCGGCTATCTCCATGCCCTTGGGACCGATCGCTCCGATGTAGACCGGAATGGCGTCCGGTGCACTCGGAAGCGACTCATCGGGGTGCAGCATCCGCAGCCAGCTGCCCTCCCATTCGACCGTTTCGCCTCTGAGCAGCGCGCGGAACGTCGTGATGTAGCGCGTCATGTACGTCCACGAGGCGGGCATCTGCCCCATGGCCCGCCGGCTGGTGTAACCGGTGCCGAAGGCCACCGCGACCCGTCCGGGGGCCAAACGCTCGAGGGCCGCCGCCCCGCTTGCACTGACCATCGGGTGGCGCAGCGCCGGGACGAGAACGCCGGGACCGAGCCCGATCGAGTGTGTGCGTTCGGCGGCCAGCGCCAGACACATCCACACGTCGGGGCTCTGTTGCGGTGTGTCGTACAACCACGCACGCCGGAAGCCGAGTTCCTCGGCGATCTGGACGTGCTGCGGTGTTTCCAGCGTGGTCGCGAACGCTGCCGACACGTCCAAGCCTGCTGCGCTTTGGCCTTGGTTGGCTGCAGGAGAGGTGGAAGTGGTCATAGTTGCTGCCCCAAGGTGCGCGGGAGGCCGGTGGCGGGCACATTGGCCAGGCGCACCTGGCCGCGGGCGATGAGCTTGCCGCTGCTGATGCTGGTGACGGTGACCTGCCACAACTGCTGGCTGCGCCCTTGCTGGACAGGTTCGGCCACCACCTCCACCGTCCCGGAGGTGATCGGTCGGAGGAAGTCCGTACTGTTGGCCACCCCCACGACGACCTGGTCGCGATCGGCTACCGCGGCCGACGCGCCGACGCTGGCAGCGGATTCCACGGCGGTGGCGTAGACCCCGCCGTGCACCACTCCCCAGGGGGTGTGGTGCTCAGGGCCCAGTTGTATCTCCCCTCGCACCCGCGTGGACGTGACCTCGGTGAAACGCAGACCTACGGCCGCCACGAACGCGCTCCGGAACACGTCGAAGCCTGACATCGAGGCTCCGCCCGGGTCAGCGGTTGCATCAGTCGTGTGCTGTGCCATGTGCCGGGCCTACTCGTTCGCGTAATCGTGTTGGCCCGCGGGCGCTACGGGCATCGGGACTCCCAGGAGACCGTGTGCGCCGTACCAGACGGGGCCGACGTTGAGCCGGTCGGGATAGCGGGTGGTGATCTCGTCGAAGAACTGCTGCGGTGTGGGCTTCTCGGCGAGCAGCCGCTGCGCGTCGCGAAGGTATTGGCGGGTCTGGTCGATGATCGCCGGGTCGTCGGGCAGGTCACGGTTCTTGTGCCCGGCCACCACGGCGCGGGGGTTGAGTGACTCGAGAACGTCGAGTGCCGCCAACCACGACTCGAATCCGCCCCCCGGGGTTTCCAGCAGCATCTGGTGCACGCCGTTGTAGACGACGTCACCCCCGACGATCAGACCGATCGACGGGACGTGGAGCACGGTCGTGTCGTCGGTGTCGGTGTGGCCGACCTCGATCGCCGTCACCCGGTGTCCCTCGAGTTCGAACCCGTCTGCGGGGATCGGCCGGTAGACGACGGGGGCATCGGGAATCAGGCCGGGGAAGTCCGCATCCCACATCTTGCGGCCCTCTGCATGCTTGCGCATCAGCCCGATGGTTCCCTCAGTGGCATACGGGACGGCGTCGGGAAAGCGCTCCAGGAGCTGGCCGGTGCCGAACCAGTGGTCGCCGTGGCCATGCGTCGCATAGATGTAGGCCAGGCGCTTGCCGGAGCGCTCCACCCAGTCGCCGACCCGTTGCGTCTGTTCGCGGGTGAACGGCGGGTCGACCAGCACGGCCTCCCGTTCACCGGTGATCAGCGTCGAGGCCAGCGGAGACGACACGATGCCGCTGCCGTCGGGCAACTTCTCGGGTCGGCTGCGCGGGACCCCGTCGCAGACGTACACGTCGTAGCTCAGCTCAGCCATACTTTTCGTCTCCCTTTTGGTACTTCGAGTTGATATGCCGTACGAGCGCGTGGCCCATCCGGCAGCGGCACAAGCAGACGGCGCGCCGTCGGATCACCGGGACGCCCGGGAACGCCTCGCCGGCAGGGCCGGTCGCCAAGAGCACGGCTAACCGAGCGGCGCGAGAAACTTCCTGATCAAAGCCGCCACCTCGGTGGGCGCTTCGCGGGGAGCCAGGTGTGCGACACGCGGCAACACCTTGAGTTGTGCGCCGGCGATGCGATCGGCCAGTTCGCCGGAATGGGGATCTGGCGGCAACGCCCGGTCCTCGGCGCCTCCGATCACCAGGGTGGGCGCGGTGATTCTCCCGAGGGCATCGACCACGCTGCTGCGACCGGCCAGCACCGACCGTACGGCGCGGGCCAGTCCTGCCTTGTCGAGGGCGTCGACTGCTTGGGCGAGGCGCGTGGTGAACTCGGGGTCCCGGTTGCGGGAGTGCTCGCTGAGCATTCCGGACACGACCAGCCGGCCCAGTCCCCCCGGGGCGATCCCGGAACGTATGAGAAGGGCGTTCAGGCGGACTGCCAGACGTTCGCGGAGGACCACGCTGCGCGCAGTGGTGTTGGACAGAACCAGCGCGGTGACCCGGTCCGGGGCAGTGATCGCGACCCGCAGTGCGACGATGCCGCCCCACGACAGCCCGAGAAAGGCGGCCCGGTCGACGGCGGCAGCGTCGAGCGTCTGAACGGCGGCGGCGCCGCACTCTTCCATGGTGAACAACCGCGACACCGATTCGCTGCGGCCAGTACCGGGTGGGTCGACCAGCAGGGTCCGCCGGCCCTGAGCGTGCAGGCCGGCAAGCTGTGCTCCCCAGCTGGTCTCACCGTCCATGAACACACTCGGCCACAACAGCGCCACAGGGCCGTCGGCGGGTCCGGCGTCCTGCACGTGGAGCCGGCCCAAAGTAGTCGGCACGAAAAGGCTGCGGGAGGTCGACGTCGTCACAAGTAGCGTCCCCACCAGGCGAGGGCAGCACGACTGCCCGGCTCGTAGCCGTCGAAATAGATGCCGTAGTGGTCGATGCCGGGGATGACCTGATAGTCGACGACGCTGCCCGGAATGGTCTCCAGTACTTTCGCCGCGCGGCCGCCGTTGTCGGCGATGGGGAACAGGTCTTCGTCACCGGCATCGATGATCAGGGTGGGGATCCGCAGCCGCTCGACCTGGGCGAGCGGGTCGAAGTGCGCCAACGTGGCCATGTACGGGGTGCCCGCCATGTTCGGCCAGGGATCGACGCCCTGGGGAATCGCGTCCGCGTCGCCGCGCGCGGTGTCGATCGCACGCTTGCGGGCAAAGTCTGCCACTGGCCCACTCAGCGGGGCGATAGCGGGCACCTGCACCGCCAGCGCCTTGACCCGGTCGTCGTTAGCGGCCAGATGCACGGCGACGCCGCCGCCGAAGCTGGTGGCCCACAGCCCGATCCGGGCGGGATCGACGTTGGGCTCACCTTCGATGTAGTCCAGGGCCGAGCGCAGGTTCACCGTCCAGGCGAACGGATCCACCAGCTCCCGGATGAACCGCACCCGGGTGAGTGCCTCATTGCCGTCATCGAGGTCGGGGATGTCTCCGACCAGCTGCAGCGGAGATCCAGAGCCGAACCAGCTGCTCTGGGTGAACGTCAGGGTGATCATGCCTGCTGCGGCGAAGAGGGCCGCGTAGCGTTCGGCGGTGAGCTTGCTGCCACCCCACCCGTGACACAACACCACAGCGGGCAGGGCGGCGTCGGGGTCGACGGTCGTCGGTCGGTACACGTCCGCGTCGAGCGCGATGCCATTGCTCCACACGGTGACCTGTTGCCGGCCGACCCCGTCGGGCATGACCAGCGGCGGATAGACCTTTTCAGCCATGGCTCGCCTCCTCCAGGGCCGATTCGGCGGGCCAGACCTCAGCGAGCCTGTTCTTGTCCGTCGCCGCCGAGTGGATGCCGACCACACGCCAGCCCCGATCGGACTTGGCGACGCTGAATTGCACCGCCCAGCGCTGGATCTCGGTCTCGTCGGCGCGGCGCCGCGACCAGATCACCTCAATGGCGGCACCAACGGAGTTGTAGACAAGCACGCGCCGGTCGGGCACCACGGTGTGGCTGTATCCGGACTCGCGCAGCGGCGCGTAATTGAGGTCCAGGAAGCCGCGCACGCTCGCGTCATCGAGACACCAGAAGGACTGCTCCAGCCCCGTGACGTGCAACGGAGTGCCCCAGTAGTCATGAATGAACTCGGGGCCCTCGTCTGACGTGCCCGCAGCCACGGCCACCCATCGCGGCAGATAGTCCTCGAAGAACCATTCGGTCACCTCGGCCCGAGTGGCAGCAATTTGATCATTAGACATTACGGCAGATTCCTTCCGAGAAGGATTTCAGCGGTCGGTGAATTCGAAACCGAGAGGGGGGACCCTCTTCACGCGCCCTGACCGGGGTTGCATCGCGCGAGCACCGCCCGGTGACTGACCCGGAAGTCGCCCCTCGGCGGCAGCCCGCCGTTCAGTGACCGGCACCCGGCGGTCTCTCGATCACTCGCTGCGCCAGGACTGAGGCGGCATCGGCGATCGGGAAGCGCAGTTCACTGAGCGACTCCTTCGTCATGACCGAGGACGCTAGCAGCGACTATACGAGATGTATAGCATCAAGACCTTATGAGATGTCAGCGACCACGACACGCGCCTGGAGCCCGCCGCCGAAAGCGAGATCACCAGTCATCGCCCACGGCCTGCTGAGCGGCTGTCTCGAAGATTGAGGCTTCGGGTGACCTAGCCCTCAGGGCTCGCGCCGGCAAGGCGCAGGGCGAAGTCGCTGTACTGCCAGACGATGGCATCCTCTGCAAGTTCGCCGTCTTCGCGATACCACGCCGCGACTCCCATACCGAGGTCGAGGATGGCGTAGGAAACCAGCCGCGCCGAGGTGACCTTGAAGCACCCCTCGGCTACGCCTGCGTTGACGATCTGGCGAAAGCCGGCTTCATATTCCGCGCGCAAGGCCAGCACGCGACCGCGATGCGGCTCGACGAGGCTGCGGATCTCGCGGTTGCCGACGAAGGCCTCGAGCCGGTGCCGGGCGTGGTAACGAACGTGCGCCTCGGTGGCGCGGCGAAGGCGTGCCACCGAACCTTCACTGCTGGCGACGGCCGCACGGTGCGCGCCGAGGAGGTCTTCCATCGTGGCGGTCATGATCTGGGCGAGCAGGTCCTGTTTGGACGCGACGTGCTTGTAGAGGCTCGGGCCGCGCATGCCCACCGCGGCCCCGATGTCGGCCATCGTGGTCGCCTCGTAGCCGAGGCGCGTGAACAGCTCCAGCGCCGCGGCACGGATTTCGTCGGATCGGCCCACCTTCGCCTCCACATGCAGGGCTAACGGATGATAGCTGATCCGACCGGCAACTGTGAGCTGCGCCATGGGGGATTGCAGGGTTGCCAAGCGCTCGCTTAGGGTCCTGGCTAATACTCAGTAGCCGGATGGGATGCGCCATGACAGTCGACCTCACCCAGGATCCCGTCGTCGCGGACCTCGCGCGCCGCACTGCCGACTTCGTCCGCGAGGTGGTGATCCCGGCCGAGGAACAGCACCGTGGCGTCGCGCGCACCGAGAACGTGCGGCTCGGGCTGCAACGGGCCGCGAAGGATGCCGGCGTGTTCGCGCCGCACGTCGGCGAGGAGTTCGGCGGGCACGGGCTGGACATGCGGGGCAGGGCTGCCGTCTTCGAGGAGGCGGGGTACTCCCTGCTGGGCCCGCTTGCGATGAACATCGCTGCGCCCGACGAGGGCAACATGCACATGCTCGAAGCCATCGCCACCGCCGAGCAGAAGGACCGGTATCTGCGCCCGCTCGCGGCTGGGGCCATACGGTCGTGCTTCGCGATGACAGAGCCGGCGCCGGGCGCGGGTTCCGACCCCAGTGCGCTGGCGACGCGCGCCGCACGTGTTCGGGGCGGCTGGCGCATCGACGGGCACAAATGGTTCATCACCGGTGCCGACGGCGCGGGGTTCGCCATCTGCATGGCCAGGACGGCGGGTGAACCCGGGGACCAGGGCGGCGCGACCATGTTCCTGGTCGACGCCGACAACCCTGGCATGAAGACGGTCCGGCACATCGAGACGCTCGACGAGAGCCTCTACGGCGGGCACGTCGAGCTGCTCTTCGAGGACTGCGTCGTACCGGACGAGGCGGTGCTCGGCGAAGTCGACCAGGGCTTCCGCTACGCGCAGGTACGGCTGGGGCCCGCGCGGATGACGCATTGCATGCGGTGGCTGGGCATCGCCCGACGCGCGCAGGACATCGCCGTCGGCCGGGCCGCCGACCGCCGGCTGTTCGGCTCACGGCTCGGCGATCTCGGCATGGTGCAGCAGATGATCGCGGACAACGAAATCGACATCGCCGCCGCCCGGGGGCTGATCCTTCAGGCGTCCTGGGAGCTGGATCAGGGGCGTTCGGCGTCGCAGTCCACCTCGATCGCCAAGACCTTCTGCGCCGAAGCGGTGTGGCGGGTGGTGGACCGCGCGCTGCAGATCTGCGGCTCGCTCGGTGTGTCCGGCGACATCCTGCTCGGCCGGTTCCTGCGGGAGGTCCGGCCCTTCCGCATCTACGACGGGCCATCCGAAACCCACCGCTGGGCCGTCGCACGCCGCGTCATGCGCCGCCACACCGAGGCAGCGGCACAGTGAGCGCCGCCGGTCACACCACAGTGGACGGTCTCGACCTGGCCGCACTCGAGCGGTACTTCGACGAGTACGTGCCGGAGTTCCGGGGCCGGCTCACCGCCGAGCCGTTGCAGGGCGGCCGGTCGAACCTGACCTACATGGTCACCGACGGGTGGACGCGGTGGGTTCTTCGCCGTCCTCCGCTGGGCGGGCTCACCCCCTCCGCGCACGACATGCGGCGCGAGTACCGGATGGTGGCCGCACTCGCCGACAGTGACGTCCCCGTGGCACGTGCGGTGACCTTCGCGGACGCCGAGGTGCTCGGTGTGCCCTTCGCGGTGGTCGAGTACGTCGACGGGACGGTGATCCGGACGGTCGAGCAGCTGCACGCGCTGCAGGACAGCGATATCACCCGCTGCGCCTACGGCCTGGTCGACGTACTCGCGCGCCTGCACGCCGTCGATCCGGACGCGGTGGGGCTGACCGGGTTCGGACGGCCGCAGGGCTATCTGGCGCGCCAGGTCCAGCGCTGGTACGACCAGTGGCAACGCGTTCGGACCCGGGAGCTCGGCGACATGGAGCGGCTGCACACCCGACTCGCCACCGCTTGCCCGGCGGAAAGCGGCGCGTCCATCGTGCACGGCGACTATCGCATCGACAACACCATCCTCGACCCCGCCGACCCGGGCTCCATTCGTGCGGTGGTCGACTGGGAGATGGCCACCCTCGGCGACCCCCTCGCCGATCTCGGTCTGCACCTTGTCTACGCCGACCCGTCCTTCGCTCCCGTGCTCAGCGGATCGGCCGCATCGACCAGCGAACGGCTTCCCGCAGCGGCCGACCTCGCCCAGCGCTACGCCGAGGCCAGTGGGCGGGATCTCGGCGAACTCGGCTTCTACCTCTCGTTGGGCTACTTCAAGATCGCCGTCATCGCCGAGGGGATCCACGCCCGCTTCCAGCAGGGGCTGACCCGCGGCACAGGATTCGACACGGTAGGGCAGGCCGTCGCGCCACTGACCGCCGCCGGACTTCGAGCGCTGTCGCACCAGGAGCCGCTATGAGCAACGTCCTCGACCTCTTCCGGCTCGACGGCAAGGTTGCCGTGGTCACCGGGGCGAGTTCCGGTCTCGGCGCCGGGTTCGCCCAGGCGCTCGCCGAAGCGGGCGCCGACGTCGTCCTTGCCGCCCGCCGCGCCGACCGGCTGGCAGATGTCGCGAAGCAGGTGCACGAGACCGGCCGCCGCGCCATCACGGTGCCCACCGACGTCGCCGATCCGGAGCAGTGCGAGGCGCTGGCCCGCTCGGCAGTCGGCGAGTTCGGCCGCGTCGACATCCTGATCAACAACGCCGGCATAGGCACCGCGGTTCCGGCCCTCAAGGAGAGCCCGGAGGAGTTCCGCCGCGTCATCGACATCAACCTCAACGGCGCCTACTGGGTGGCGCAGGCATGCGCCCGCGTCATGGAGCCCGGCTCCAGCATCGTCAACATCGCCAGCGTGCTCGGTCTGATCAAGTCGTACGCCCCACAGGCAGCTTACGCAGCCAGCAAGGCCGGCCTCCTCGGCCTCACCCGCGATCTCGCGCAGCAATGGACAGGGCGCCGGGGAATCCGGGTCAATGCCGTCGCCCCGGGATACTTCGCCAGCGAGATGACCTCCGAGATCCCCGAAGACCAGGTCATGGCGTTCGTCCAGCAGACCAGCCCGCTGGGCAGGGTGGGGCTGCAGCGCGAGCTCGACGCCGCCGTCGTCTTCCTCGCCAGCCCCGCCTCGTCCTACATCACCGGCATCACGCTCGCCGTCGACGGCGGTATGTCCGGTCACTGACGGCGAGCGTGCCTGTGCAGCTCGACAACTGCCCACGCGTTCGGTGACGTCGGGCGGGGCATCTTCGCATTGGGCATCGCGCCTGCCGATCCTTCAAGAGCGCCATGCCCGGCACGTTTCCGCGTGTGTCAGCAGTGCGCGGCGGCTCAGCCCACGATGGGCAGCCGCAGTGCGGCCGGGGCCTCCGCCGGAACAGCAGGGTTGACCGGAGCAACCGGGTCCAGCCGACGGTACGGCTGCGACTGAGCAGGGCGCGGATCGGCCTCGCCCTTGTTGGGCCAGAACGAGAAGGCACGCTCCGCCTTGGCCGTGATGGTCAGCGACGGGTTCACCCCGAGGTTCGCGGTCAGCGCTGTTCCGTCCACGATGGACAGTCCTGGGTAGTTGAACACCCGGTGGTACGGGTCGATCACGCCGTCCTTCGACGAGGTCCCGATGGGCGCTCCACCGAAGAAGTGGGCGGTCATCGGCCTGTTGAAGATCTCGCCCCACATCCCGCCCGGGACACCGCCGATGTGCTCGGCGGTGCGCAGGTTCGCCTCGTGCCCGGCTGGGATGAACGTCGGGTTCGGCTCGCCGCGTCCCTGCTTCGAAGTGAATCTGCGGCGCCCGAACAGGCCTCGCCTGGTGTACGTGGTGAGCGAGTTGTCCAGGCTCTGCATCACCAGCAGCATCATCGTCCGCTCGCTCCACCGGTAGCCGTTGAACAACGTCATCGACTTGACCGGCTTTCGCAGGACCGTCAGCAGCATCTGCAGCCACCGCGGCGTGGGCAGCGAGCCGTCCGTGGCGATGGTCTGCATCAGGCTCATCCCGTTGCTGCCCTTGCCGTTGCGCAGCGCCTGGATGTGCGTGTTCTCGTCCGGGTGAATCGACGAGGTGATCGACACACCGCGGGTGAAGTCACGCTCGGGGTCGGCCACGGGCCGGCTCGCACCGATGATCGCCTCCGAGTTCGTGCGCGTCAGTTCCCCCAACCGCGGCGAGAGCTCCGGCAGCACGCCGTTGTCCCGCATGCGGTGCAGTAGCTGTTGCGTACCCCAGGTGCCGGCAGCCAGCACGACCCGGGCCGCCGTCAGGCTCCGCCGGGAGCGACGCGACCGCTTGCCCGTCCTGTGAACGTCCACCACGAACGACCCGTCCGGCATCGGTCGCACCGCGTCCACCGTGGTCAGCGGGATGACCTCCGCACCGGCGCGCTCCGCGATGTACAGGTAGTTCTTGACGAGGGTGTTCTTCGCGCCGACCCGGCACCCGGTCATGCAGGAGCCGCACTCGGTGCAGCCGGTGCGCCGCGGCCCGGCGCCGCCGAAGAACGGATCGTCGGCGGCCCTGCCGGGCTCACCGAAGTACACCGCCACCGGTGCCGGTTGGTAGGAGTCCGCCACACCCATGTCAGTCGCGACCGCACGCATCACCTTGTCGCAGGCCGTCACGGTCGGGTTGGTGACCACGCCCAGCATGCGGCTGGCCTGGTCGTAGTAAGGCGCCAGTTCCGACTCCCAGTCGGTGATGTGCGCCCACTGCCGATCCTCGTAGAACGGCTTGGGCGGCCGGTACAGCACGTTGGCGTACACGAGCGAACCGCCACCGACACCCGCGCCCGCCGCCACTATGACGTCCTTGAGCGGGTGGACGCGCTGGATGCCGAAGCAGCCGAGCGCGGGCGCCCATAGATAGCTCTTGAGATCCCACGACGTCTTGGCGAACTCGTCGTCGGCGAACCGACGCCCCGCCTCGATCACGGCGACCCGGTAGCCTTTCTCCGTGAGTCGGAGGGCCGCGACGCTGCCCCCGAAGCCCGACCCGACCACGATCACGTCGTAATCGGCTGCCATCTCGCCGTCGGCCGCACTGCTATTACTCAGGTTGAACTCGTGGAGTCCGATGACCTGGTCGCGTCGTCGTCCATGATCAGGCCAGTCGGCGGGAGGCAGCCATCGATCAGGTGAGGCCGGTACTGGATCTTCTTCAGCTTCCGCTTGAT
>NZ_JBQQCE010000134.1:0-21687 GCF_052245645.1 Streptomyces sp. KR55
CGTACGGCCGGCAGGCGCCGCCTGGGCGCTGGCGGCAAGGCCCGTGAGGGCTGCCTGAATGCCGGGCAGACGGCCCGCGAAGTCCCGTACGGAGGCAAGCACGCGGCCCTGGTCGTCGTACACGGTCAGGTCGAAGCGGCGCACGCCCGCCGACTCGTCGGCCAGCCGGGCGTGCGCGTGGCAGACCTCGGGCAGCGGGGCGAAGGAGTCCAGGGCGCCGAGGCTGAAGGGGACGGCGAGTTCACCGGGGCGCGGCGCGGTGGTCCGGCCGGTCCAGTGGCAGGCCCGCAGGGCGCCGTCGAGGAGCGCCGGGGGCAGCTGGGTGCCCGGGGCGGTACCGGCCTGGGCCAGCCGGACCAGCGCCTCGCCGGGGCCGACCCGGATCTCGTCGATGACGTGGAAGGAGAGGCCGTACGCGAACCCGGCGGCCGCGTACTCGGTGTACGCGGTGGGTCCGTCGCGTACGACGGACAGACGGGCGCGCAGCGCGGCGAGGTCCTCGGCGGCCTCAGGGGCGGCGGGGGCCGGGACGGCACTGCCGCGGGCGTGGGTGGTGCGGCCGGCACCGGTCCCGCTGTACACCTCGAAGGCCAGCCCGGTGCTGTCCGGGCGGAAGGAGACGTACAACTCCAGTTCACCGTCGGCGAGTTCGACGGCCCGGCCCCACACCACCTCGCGCAGGGCGTGTCGGGTGCCGGGCTCGGCGAGCGCGGCGGCGGCGCGGACGAACTCCAGCGTCGCCGCGCCCGCGAGCAGCGGCCGGCCCTCGATCACGTGGTCGCGCAGCAGCGGGTCGTGCGCGCGCAGCGTCTTGCGGAAGCGGACCTCGGTGACGGTGGACTCGTTGGCGTCGACCAGCGGATGCGGAGCGGCCGTGCCCAGGTCGGCGTCGAGCGGGATCCAGTAGCGCTCCGCGGCGAACGGGTACCGCGGGGCGCGCACCCGGCGCGGGGCAGGCCCCGGCCGGCCGGCGTGCCAGGCCGCCCAGTCCACGTCGGCGCCGCCCAGCCAGCGGCGGGCCGGCTCGGCCAGCGGGCCCGCGTCGGCGAGGTCGGGGGCCGGGCCGCCGTCGGCGAACCGGCGCAGGGCGGCGACGAGTTCGCCGCCGTCGGTGACCGCCACCGCGAGCCGGGCGTCGAGGGGCTCGCGGCCCACCTGGGTGGTGAAGCACAGGTCGGCGAGCGGCACGCGCTCGGTCCGGACGAAGCAGGCGGCCGACTCGGCGTAGGCGCGCAGCCGTTCCTCGTCGCGGGCGGAGAGCAGGAACAGCACGGGTTCGCCGGTGCGCTGCTCGCCCGCCGGTACGTCGGTGACCGGGTCGGGGTTCGGGGACTCCTCCAGGACGAGGTGCGCGTTGGCGCCGCCCGCGCCGAAGGAGCTGAGGCCGGCCCGGCGCGGCCGGTCCCCGTCAGGCCAGGCGGACAGCTCACGCTGGACGCGGAACGGGGAACGCTCGAAGTCGATGTTGGGGTTCAGCTCGGCCGAGTGCAGCGAGGGCACCAGGGTGCGGTGCCGGAACTGCAGCAGCACCTTGGTGAGTCCGGCGATGCCGGCCGCGGACTCCAGGTGCCCGATGTTGGACTTGACCGAGCCGATCGGCCACGTGCCGGGCGCGGCCTCGGCGGACCGGTAGGCGTGGGTGAGGCCGGTCAGCTCGATCGGGTCGCCCAGGGCGGTGCCGGTGCCGTGCGCCTCGATGTAGCCGATGTCCTCCGGGGTGACGCCGGCCCGTTCCAGCGCGGTGGTGATCGCGCGCTGCTGGGCGCGCGGGTTGGGCACGCTGTATCCGTTGGTCCGGGCACCGTGGTTGACGGCGCTGCCCAGGATCAGGCCGTGGATGCGGTCCCCGTCGGCCAGCGCCTTGCGGTAGGGCTTGAGCAGGACGGCGCCGACGCCCTCCCCGGGCACATAGCCGTCGCCGCCCGCGCCGAAGGCCCGGCAGCGGCCGTCGGAGGACAGGAAGCGGCCCTGGCTGAGGAAGGCGAACTTGTACGGGTGGACGGAAACGTTGACGCCCCCGGCGATGGCCAGTTCGCTCTCGCCCCGGCGCAGGCTCTCGCAGGCCAGGTGGATCGCGGTGAGCGAGGAGGAGCACATGGTGTCCAGCGCCATGCTCGGACCGGACAGGTCCAGGGCGTGGCTGACCCGGTTGGCGATGGTGGCGAAGGACGAGCCGGTGAGCGGCCGCCCGCCGCGCAGGGCGTCCAGGGCGCCGTGGAACTGGTACTCGCCGTACATCACGCCGACGTACACGCCGACGGGCCGGCCGGCCAGGTCGGAGCGGCGGTAGCCGGCGTCCTCCAGGACGTGCCAGGCGTTCTGCAGGAACAGGCGCTCCTGGGGGTCCATCAGTTCGGCCTGGCGCGGGGAGATGCCGAAGAAGAGCGGGTCGAAGCGGTCGACGTCGCGCAGGAATCCGCCCCACCGGGTGTGGGCGAGGCCGGGCGCCGCCGGGTCCGGGTCGTACCAGCGGCGGCTGTCCCAGCGCTCCGCGGGGATCTCGGTGATGGCGTCGCGGCCCTCGGCCAGGGTGGTCCAGAGCTCGTCGAGGTCGTCGGCGGCCGGGTAGCGGCCGGCCAGGCCGATGACGGCGATGGCGTCGGTGTCGTCCTCGGCGGGTTCGGCGACGCCGGCTCGTGCGGTACGGCGCGGGGCCCGCGGCGGGCGCGGGGCGGTGCCTTCGGCCATGGGCGTGACCGGTGCGGCCGCCGGTGTGCCGCCGGTCAGCTCGGCCGCGTGGTGCTCGGCGAAGTAGTCGGCGAGTTCGCCCAGGGTGGCGTATTCGAAGAACAGGGTCTTGGACAGGGCATCGAAGTGCCGGTCCAGCTCGCGGTTGAGCTTGGCGATCATCAGCGAGTCGATGCCGAGCCGGTCGAACGGGGCGTCCTCGGCCAGTTCGGCCGGATCCAGGCCGGTCTCGGCGGCGATCAGCTCGCGCAGCAGCCGCAGGGCCTCGTCGCGCGGGCCGCCGCCCTCGGCGGGCGCGGTGGCCGTGGCGGTCCGGGCCGCCCGGGCGACGGGCGCGGTGAGCGCGGTGGTGATTGTGCGGAGGTCTCCGTAGGCGGCGGCGAGCGCGACGGGGGTGCCTAGGGCCTACTCGAACAGGGCGAGGCCGGCCTGTGAGGGCAGTACGCCGAAGCCGGTGCGGGCGGCGATGTCCGCGGCGGCCTCGGTGCTCTGGCGCATCCCGCCGTCGGCCCACATCGGCCAGGCGATCGCGGTGATCCGGCCGTGCCGTTCGGCGTAGGCCTCCAGGTAGGCGTTGGCGTACGCGTAGTCGGTCTGGCCGGGGTTGCCGATGTGGGCGGCGATGGAGGAGAAGGCGACGAAGAAGTCCAGCGGGTCGTCGGCGGTGGCCGCGTCCAGGGCGCGCAGTCCGGCGGCCTTGGGGGCAAGGACGGCGGCGAAGTCCTCGGCGGACTTGGTCAGGGCGAAGCCGTCGCGCAGCACACCGGCGGCGTGGACGACACCGGTGAGCGGCCCGAACTCCTCGCGTATGGAGGCGAGTCGGGCGGTCAGGGCGTCCGGGTCGGACACGTCGACGCTGCGGTAGACCAGGCGCTCGTCCAGGTCGGCGGGCCGTTCGCTGCGGCCCAGCAGGACCACGCGGGCGTCGGCCCGGGAGAGCAGCCGGCCGGCGACGGCGCGGCCCAGTCCGCCGGCGCCGCCCGTCACGACGTACACGCCGCCGTCGCGGACTGCTGCCGGGCCGGCGGCCGGGGCCGGCTCGGCCTGCGGGATCCGGCGGCCCTGTGCGGTGTGGGCGACCTCCGGGTCGCGGCCGTGGCCGGCCAGTTCGCCGCCGAGCGCGTCGGCCTCGGCCATGTCCTCGGCGAGGCCGACGGCCTGCACTTCGAGGAGGGGGTTCTCCGCGCGGACGGTCCGGGCGAAGGCGGCGAGTGCGGCGCGTTCGGGGCGTTGGCCGTCGGTGTCATGGCGGTGCAGCAGCAGGACGCGCACGGGTGCGGTGGGGCGGGCGGCGAGGAGCGTGCGGACGACGTGCAGCGCCTGTTCGGGGGTCGGTTCGTCGACGAGGACGACGTCGGGCGCGGTGGCCGGGTCGAGGTCGCGGGTGACCGTGCCGATGCCCAGGGCGGTGAGGTGAGCGGCGAGCTGTGCGCCGCGCGCCGGGTCGGCGGTGACGACGGCGGCCGTGTCGCCGAGGGGTGCGCCGGTGGGCTCGGCGGGCACGACGGTCCAGCGGCGGACCAGCAGGGCCGACTCGCGGGGCTCGCCGAGGACGCGCACGGCGAGGTCGTGCAGGCGGGCCAGGACCTGGCCGTGGGTGTCCACGACGGTGAGGTCGGCGTGCGCGGTCCGCTCCCCCAGCCGACCGGCCGTGACGTGGACGTGGCAGGGCCCGGTGACGGGGGCGTGCACGGTGAGTTCGCCCAGGGCCAGCGGCAGGAAGCCGTCGGCCCTCTCGCCGTAGGCGCGGGCCAGCAGCACGACCAGGGCGTGCAGGGCGCCGTCCAGGAGGGCGGGGTTGAGCACGACGCCGTCGAGCGAGGCGCCGTCGGGCAGTTCGAGGGTGCCGAGGGCCTCCCCGTCGCCGAGCCGGACCTCGGTGAGGGCGCGCATGCGGGGGCCGTAGTCCAGGCCGTGAGCGCGCAGGATGTCGTAGCAGTCGGTGTGGGTGACCAACTCGGCGCAGCGGGCGGCGACGGCGGCCGGGTCGGCCGGTGCCGGGCGCTCGACGGCTCCGGGGTGGATCTCGCCGGCCGCGACCACCCGCTCGTCGGTGGTGAGCTCGAACCCGACCGTGTCGCGCTCGCGCCACAGCTGGACCAGCGCGGTGCGCGGCCCGGTGGCGTAGGAGAGCAGCTGCTCGAAGGAGACTCCGCGCAGCCGGACCGGTCCGCCGAGGGAGAGTTCGCCGGCCGCGCGGGCCAGTTCCAGCTGTCCGGCGGCGGGCAGGACGGGCTCGGCGTCGACGCGGTGGTCGGCGAGGTAGAACTCGGTGCCGGTGCGGGAGCTGCGGTAGGCGAGGGTGTCCAGGGTGGAGACGTTCTCGTCCAGCATGGGGTGCGGGCCGGGACCGGTGACCCGGTCGGCGGGTGCGCTGGTGTCCGGGCCGGTCAGCCAGCAGCGGCGGCCCTCGAAGGGGTACGTCGGCAGCGGGACGCGGCCGCGCTCCTCGCCCTCGAACCAGGCCGCCCAGTCGACGGCGGCGCCGGCCTGCCAAGCGCGGGCCACGCCGTCCCAGGGGCCGTCGGTCACGCCGAGGGCGACACCGCGGACCTCGTCGTGGGCGCCGCGCACGGGGATGCGCGCGCGGGCGGCGGGCGGTACCGGGCCGTCGCCGGTCAGCGCGTCCTCAAGCCGCAGCGCCCCGGTCACGCAGGCGGCGGCCCGGGCCGCGAGCCCGTCGCCGTGCACCGCGACCGGGGTGAGGCCCCAGTCGAGCCACAGCTTGCCGAGCGCGTACTGCACGGCGAACGCCCGCCCCCGCTCGCCGAGTCGGTCGGCGCCCGCGGCGAGTGCGGCCTCGTGGTGCCCGGCGAAGGCGGGCTCGGCGGCGGCCCACCGGCCGGCCAGGCCCGCCGCGTCCGGGACGTCCTCGGCGAAGACGAAGGAGACCTCGCCGGTCCCGGGCCGCTCGGGGACCGGGGCCTCCCGCAGCGCCCGGGCGAGGGCGGCGCGGTCGGAGCCGGTGACGGCGAGCCGGTACTCGTGGGCGCGGCGGCCCACGGCCAGTGTGTAGGCGACGTCGGCGAGCGCGGCCGGGTCGTCGCCGTCGAGGTGGGCGGCCAGGTTCCGGGCGGCCGTGGCCAGCGCGGTCGCGGTACGGGCGGACACCACCAGCAGCTGCTGCGCGCGGTGTGCGTCGCCGGTGACGGGGGCGGGCGGGGCCTCCTGGAGGATCGCGTGCGCGTTGGTGCCGCCGATGCCGAAGGAGCTGACGCCCGCGCGCAGCGGGCCCTCCCCTGTCCAGGGGGCGGTGTCGGTGCTCACCTTGAAGGGGCCGGCCGCGAAGTCGATGGCCGGGTTGGGGGTGGTGTGGTTGACGGTCGGCACCAGCGTCCGGTGCTTCATCATCAGCACCGTCTTGATCACGCCCGCGACACCGGCCGCCGCGTCCAGGTGGCCGATGTTGGACTTCACCGAGCCGATGGCGCAGAACCCCGTGTCGGCGGTGGACTCCCTGAACGCCCGGGTGAGCGCCGAGACCTCGACCGGGTCGCCGAGGCGGGTGGCGGTGCCGTGTGCCTCGACGTATCCGATGGAGCGGGGGTCGACGCCGGAGACGGTGTGCGCCTCGCGGATGACGGCGGTCTGGCCGGCGGCGCCGGGCGCGGCGAAACTCACCTTGCCGGAGCCGTCGTTGTTGGTGGCCGTGCCCTTGATGACGGCGTGGATGGTGTCCCGGTCCGCGATGGCGTCCCGCAGGAGCTTGAGGACCAGGACACCGACGCCGTTGCCGAGGACAGTGCCGCTGGCGTCCGCGTCGAAGGTGCGCACGTGCCCGTCCCGGGACAGGATCGCGCCCTCCTCGTACAGGTACCCCTTGGCCTGCGGCAGTTTCACGGTGACACCGCCGGCCAGCGCCATGTCGCACTCGCCGTTGATCAGGCCCTGGCATGCCAGGTGGAGGGCGACGAGGGAGGTGGAGCAGGCGGTCTGGACGGCGTAGCTGGGGCCTTTGAGGTCGAGTTTGTACGACAGCCGGGTGGCCAGGAAGTCCTTGTCGTTGCCGACCATCACCGCGAAGTGGCGGGAGGTGGTGGTCTGGTCGACGTGGGGCAGGACCTGCTGCTGGAGGTAGGTGTTGATGGCCGCGCCGGCGTAGACGCTGATCAGCCCGTCGTAGCGGGCGGGGTCGTAGCCGGCGTGCTCCAGGGCGGCGTGGCCGGCCGTCAGCAGGATGCGGTGCTGCGGGTCGGTGATCGCGGCCTCGGCCGGGGTGAACTCGAAGTACCCGGTGTCGAACAGGTCGACGTCCGGGATGATCCCGTGGGCGGGGACGTAGTCCGGGTCGTCCAGCAGCCGGGCGGGCACCCCCGCCGCCGCCAGTTCCTCGCGGCTGAAGCGGGTGATGCCCTCGCGGCCCTCGCTCAGCAGGCGCCAGAAGGAGTCCAGGTCGTCGGCGCCGGGGAAACGCCCGGCCATGCCGATGATCGCGACATCCGTCTCGGCAACCGCCGGAACCGGGTTGTTCACTGACCCAACACTCCTTATTTTCCTGCGCTCACTTGGGGAAGAGACGGTGCTCCGGCTTGTGACGAACTAGCGGGCAGCCGCTTCCGCGAGGATGGTGTCGCCGTGGTACCAGGGGTTTCCGGCGGCCTCGGAGATGAGGTTGCGCGACTGCGTCTCGTGTGCGCGGCCGAGAGCCAGCGTGAGGTGCTGGACGAACTCCAGGGCGGTGAAGTACTTCCGCATGAAGGTGGGTTCGGCCATGGGTATCTCGATCACCTCGATGTTCCCGTTCTCCGGGCGGTCGCTCGTGAGCAGGCCCGTCAGGTTCTTCCGCTTCCCCTGCGTGTACTCGTCGTCGTCCGCGTCGGCGAAGACCAGCACGCTGTGCTTGCGCGTCGGGTCCGACAGAGTCGCCACCTCGCTGTGGCAGAACTCGTGGAAGTAGTTGCGGGTGGCCGGCACCATGGCGATCTCGTTGAGGTGCATCTTGGCCAGCTTGAGCAGGCTCTCGTGCCACACCGGCGAGGCGATCATGATGATGTTGGCGTCCCGGCTCCGCAGGGCCGCCGTGCGCGCCAACTCCCGGTGGGCGTCGGTGAAGTCGTGGGCCAGATGGTCCGGGAGCGCCCGCACCTCGTCGCCGAAGTCCTGCGGGACCAGGCCCAGCCGGAAGAAGACGTCCAGCAGGATGGCGAAGTACTGCCCCACGTGGAACAGGGGGTACTCGCGGTCGGGCTCGCTCAGCTCCCAGCGGAGGGTGGACACACCGGCCGCCCGGCCCAGCTCGGCCAGGCGCCCGCCGGAGGTGAGCAGGACCATCCGGTCGTGGGCGTGCGCGAGCGCGTGGAAGGCTCGCGCGGGCTCCAGGGAGTGGCCGCTGTAGGAGCTCAGGATGATCAGGGTCCGGTCGTCGTCGATGACGGAGGACGGCAGCAGGTACGCGTGGTCGTAGTCGTTGAAGACGTGGAACTCCACCTCGGTGCCCGTCGAGATGAAGAAGGCGCGGACGACATCGGAGACGATCGCCGAGCACCCCATGCCGGTGAAGACCACACGCTTGAAGTGACCTGCGGCGATACGGGCTCGCAGGCTGTCGGACAGCTCGTCCAGCGAGTATTCATCGGACTTCGTGAAGCCCTTCCGGTAATTCTTGGAGAGAAATTCCTCGTACCGGTCCATTCGAGTACGCACGTACACAGCCTCTTCTCGGAAAATGGGAGTGGATGCCTTCTCGCTTACGCCGCGAGGATCACCACATGAACTGCCCGCCGTCCACGATCAACTTCTGACCGGTGACGTATGATGATTTCTCCCCGATCAGGAATTCCAACGCGTCGGCCATCATGTCGACATCCCCGATGCGTCGCTGCGGGATCTCATCGAGCAACTTGTCGCGGTAGTGCGGTTCGTCCGTCCGGAATCGCGTACGCATCTCCTCGGTGTCAATCATTCCGGGAATGAGCGAGTTGACGCGAATGGTCGGAGCGAGCTCCATCGCAAGGCATTTCGTGAAATGCAGGAGCCCCGCCTTGCTGGCGCAGTAGTTCAACCCGTCGAGCCGCGGGCGGATCCCCGTGGTGGCCGCGACGTTCACCACCGATCCACCGCCCGCCTCGAGCATCTTCGGCGCGAGCGTCCGAGTGAGATAGAACGGCGCGGACAGGTTGGCCGCGATCACCTGGTCCCAGTCGTCGAACGACATGTCGAGGAAGGGACGGTCGATGTTCCGCCCGGCGTTGTTGACCAGCACCCTCGGCGCCCCGTACTCCGCGAGCAGCTCGTCCGCCACGGTGACCACCGCGTCGGGGTCCGCCAGGTCGACCTGCAGGGCCCGGAAGGAGTCGCCGAACTCGCGCTCGGCCGCGGCGGCGGACTCCTTGTCGCCCCGGTAGAGCGCCACGACCCGGTACCCCAACGACACCAGGCGCCCACTCAGTCCGAGCCCGATACCTTTGGTACCGCCGGTCACCACCGCGAATTCCTTGTGCACCCTCATGTCTCCTGTACGCATCGACGGACTCGCCGGAAGAAGAAACTCATCTGATCCTGCAACGAGCCCAGGAAGACTCAGCCGTGGGATGTTGCCAGGGGTAGGAATACCGGCCGGACACCAGTGGACCGGCGGAGGCTGCCTGCAGAAAATGCGGCGCCCATTTCGGAGATCTCGCTCAGCCTAGCTCGATTGCATTCGCTCCAGCAAGACCGATTTCACAGGGCGGCACATCATCCGGAAAATGAGGGCCGCCCGTGCGGTCAGGTTCGCGGCGTCAGCCTGCAGCGGACCTGGCCGGTGGGTCGCAGGGTGATTCCGGTGTTCAGCGGAATGTCGGTGTCGACAGCGGTGAACGAGTAGTTCTGGAGCAGCACGCTCAGCGTGAGGGTGGCGTTCAGCATCGCCAGGTGCTGGCCGATGCACGCCCTTGGCCCACCGCCGAACGGGAACCACGCGTAGCGCGGGCGCGCGGCCTCGTGCTCCGGCAGGAACCTGTCCGGGTCGAACGCGTCGGGGTCCTCCCAGATATCGGGACGGCGCTGGACGACGCCGGAGCTGACCACCACATCGGCGCCGGCCGGAATGGTGTACGAGCCGACCTGCACGTCCTCGGTGGCGATGCGGCCCTGGGCCGGCGCGGCGGGGTAGAGGCGGAGCGTCTCCTTGAGCACCTGCGTCAAATAGGGAAGCTTCTCCAGGTCCTCGGCGACGGGCTCACGACCGCTCAGGACGCTGTCGACCTCCTGGTGGGCGCGGGCCTGCACCTCGGGGTGACAGGCGAGGAGATGCAGGGTGAGGCCCAGTGTGGTGGCGGTGGACTCATGACCGGTGACGAGGAAGACGAGGACCTGGTTCCGGGTCTCCTCCGCACTGATCGGGTTGCCGTCGTCGTCGTGCGCCCGCGCCAGCAGGCTGAGCATGTCGTTCCGGCCGGTCGGGGCGGTCGACTCCTCGGCCCGGCGGGTCGAGATGATCTCGTCACACACCTCGTACAGCTCACGGTGCGCCTTGGCGGCGCGCAGATTGCCCGGCGTGGGCACCTTCCGGGACAGGTTAACCGGGGCGAAGGCCCGCTTGACCGCATAGGCGTTGATCAGCGGGAAGTTGCGCTGAACCGTGGGAACCATCGCGTCCACGTCGTTCTTCCGGCCGAAGAGGATGCGGGATATCGTCCGCAGCGTGTGCCCCGTCATCTCCTCCGCCACGTCGACGGTCGCGTCCGGTGCGGTCCGCCACCGCTCGACGAGGCTGCCGGTCTCCTGGGTGATCTCCGAGCCGTAGTTGTTCACCTGACGAGGCGTGAACAACGACTGGAGCATGCGGCGCTGGCGCAGGTACTCGTCCCCCATGCTGGTGAGCAGCCCGTTGCCGAACGACTGCCGCAGCTCCCCGAGGAACCGGTTCTCCTTGGTGAACGTCTGCGCCGAGGACGCCAACACCTGCTGAGCGCCGTCCGCCGAGAACACACCGTAGAACTCCGCCCGCATTCCCGGCGGACCCACCGTGAACCGGACCACGTCACCGTGGTCGCGCAGCGCCTTACGGTAGGTGCCCAGCGTGTCCCGCTGGAGGTCCATCAGCGACCCGAACAGCGGGTGCCCCGCCATGGTGGGAGGCGCCGAAACCGTCGAAGTGCTCGCGGTCATGATGCTGTCTCTCCTTCTGCTGCTTCCGTGCCGGGCCGCGTCCTGCAGGCCTGACGCGTCGGGTGATGCGGGTGCCGGCCGTACCGTCCGCTGCTCGACCGGGCATGCGCTCGCCGGACGCGGATCCGTCCAGGCCGCTGCGGTGAACTCCAGGCAGTCCGGCCGCCCTGCGGGTCCGAAGGCCACGGTCCAGCCGGCCGGGACATCGACGGCCGACGGCCACAGCGAGTGCTGCCGCCGGTCGTCGACGAGGACGAGGTAGTCGGTGTCCGGTCTGTCGAAGGGATTGGTCATCAAGGCGTCCTTGGTGAGTCCGGCGTCGCCGCCGTGGCGGCGCGCAGGTGGGCCACGTCCGATTGCGGGGACGCCACGATCTCCGCCAGCAACCGCTCGTAGGTGCGGGCCATGCGCTCGGCGGTCCGCAGGGAAAAGAGGTCGGCGCTGAACTCCAGGTAGCCCCGCAGCCCCGACGCCGTTTCCTCCGCGACGAGGTTGAGGTCGTACTTCGTGGTCGTCGTCGCGGGACGGATGGGCAGCACCTGAAGGTCCGTTCCGTCACCGTCGGCCCCGGTGGGGGCGGCAGCGGGAAGCAGGTTGAACATCACCTGGAACAGCGGGGAGCAGCCCGGCTCGGGAGTGGGCACCAGGGCCCGGACGAGGTCGGGGAACGGCAGGTCCTTGTGTTCGTGCGCCTCAGTGGTGACGCGCCTGGTCTGCGCCAGGACGTCGGGGAAGGAACGGTCTGCGGGCACGTCGAGACGGAGCGTCACCAGATTGACGAAGTAGCCGACCACGCGCTCCAGTTCGCTCCGCGGCCGGTTCGACACCGCGGTGCCGACGGCCAGTTCGCTGCCGTCCATGTGACCGCCCAGCAGAACGGCGAAGGCCGACAGCAGGGTCATGTAGAGCGTGGCCCCCTGCTCCTGGCTCAACCGGCGCAGACGTTCCAGCAGTTCGGCGGAGATCTGGAGATCCACCGACGAGCCCTGGTACGTCTTGACCGGGCATCGCTCGTAGTCGGTGCGCAGCGGCAGACAGGTCGGCAGCCCGGCCAGTTGCCGCCGCCAGTAGCTCTCTTGGCGGGAGAGCTCCGCGGCGTCGGTCGTATGCGCCTGCCAGCGGGCGAACTCGGCGTACGACAGCGGCAGTTCGGGCAGCTCCGGTGCCTTCCCCAGGCTGAGCGCGCGGTACAGCTCGAGCAGCTCCGCCAGCACGACGTTCACGGACCAGCCGTCGAAGACGCCCCAGGGCCGGGTCAGCACCCCGATGTGCTGATCGTCGGACACGGTGAGCAGGTGTGCGCGGATCGCGTACCGGTCCTCCGGCGCGAAGGGGCGCAGCCGTTCGGCGCGCAGCCACTCCGTAACCGCCTCCTCGTCGACGGCCGCCGGCCGTACCGCGAAGTCGTCGGCGGGATGGACGCTCTGGGTCACGGTGCCGTCGTGCCGGGCATAGCTGGTGCGCAGGACCGCATGCCGTTCCACCAGCGCCCCCACGGCGCGCGCGTAGGCCTCTCGATCCAGGGAGCCGTTGATCCGGAACGCCAGTTGGACGTTGTCGTGCGCCGTTCCCAGGTGTGCGGGCCGGTTGAGGAACCACAGGTCGCGCTGCTGGAGCGTGATGGGTGCCGGACCCCGCTCCCCGGCCTCGTCGGCCTCTGCCCGGTCGGCCGGGACCGACGGTCCGCTCTCCTGCTCCGCCGGCTGCTCCAGGACGGCGGACATCTCTTCGATGGTGGCCCCGCTGAAGATCAGCTGGAGCGGCAGCTCGGTGCCGGTCTCCTTCTTGATCCGCAGGGTGAGCCGGGTCGCGAGCAAGGAGTGTCCGCCGAGATCGAAGAAGTTGTCCTGGAGTCCGACCTGGGTGAGACCGAGGACGTCGGCGACGATCCGGCACAGTGCGCGCTGTGCCTCGGTCCGCGGGGCGACGTACCGCTCCTTGGTCACGTCGGCCTCGTCCGGGGCCGGCAGGGCCCGCTTGTCGACTTTGCCGTTCGGCGTGACCGGCAGTTCGTCGAGGACCACGAACACGCCGGGCACCATGTAGTGCGGCAGTTGCGCGGAGAGGTGCTCCTTGAGGGCGCGGGCCAGCGACGGCCCCCTGCGGCCCAGCTGCGGATGGTTGGTCGCGGCGGGTGCCCGATAGGGCTCACGCGCCCGTACGCGGGGCAGTTCACCCCGGCCGAGCACCAGGTCGAGGCCGTCGAGCCGGTCCTGCGACCAGGTGGCCGCCACCTGGAAGCCGAGCTCCTCGGCGTGCCGGAGAACGGCTTCGAGCTCCCGGACCTCGTCCGCGGTCCGCGATCGGGGCGCGAGCGGTTCAGCCGCTCGGGGATGCGGCCTGCGCCCGAGCTCCGCGCCGAGGCGCACGGCGTCGGTGACGCGGGGGTTCGTCAAGCCTCTCACCCCGAACCGGTCGGGGACCTCGCCGTCCAGGAGGGCGCGCAGCTCCGCCGGGGAGGCGGCCTCCAGCCACGGCAGGGCGGCGGCCGGCGCGACGCCCTTGCGCAGGATCACGTCGTAGCGGTAGGCGAGTGCCTCACTGTTTCCCTCGCCCCGCCTGACGATGAGGTCGACCGCCCCCAGCTCGGGGAGGCGCTCCGGCAGCCGCGCGAAGTACGTCGGGCTGACGAGCAGTTCCCGCTCCTGGCGCCGGCTGCGCCGCACCTGGGTGGCCAGCGCGTCGAGGGTGCCGCCGGGCTCCGTACGATCCCGCTCGGCCGCGCAGAGCTGGGCGGTGAACAGATCCAGGTTCCGGACGTCGCCGACGAGGATGCTGCCGCCGTCCTCCAGGAGCGGGACCAGGAGGTCGAGTACCTCTTCCAGGTACTTCTCGTTCGGGAAGTGCCGCACCACCGAGTTGAGCACGATCGTGTCGAACTTCTCGCCGGGCAGCTCCGCCACGGACAGTGCGTCCCCCTGGGTCAGGGTGACGTGCGACCATCCGCGGCGTGCCACGCTGCGGCGTGCCGCGTCGAGAGCCGTGGCCGACGGGTCGAGCGCGTGCACCGAAGCGCAGTCCGCGGCGTAGCGCAGGAGCAGCTCTCCCCCGCCGCAGCCGATCTCCAGCACCCGCTTCGGGTGTATGCGCTTCAGCTGCCGGGCCGCGGCCTCGACGGGTTCCTGGTCGGCGGATCCGGTGCCGAGCGCATACCGGTCGTCGGAGTGCTGCCGCCACTGTTCGAGGTGGGCGGCGTTCTCCTCCTGGGCAGCGCTGTGCAGCCACTGGGGAGTCGGGCTCACGTAGGCGGCGAGCGTGCGGGCGGCGCCGCTCCCCTGCGGAACGACCACGGCACGGTGCACCGAGGGGTGCTTGAGCAGCACGTTCGCGACTTCGCCGGGTTCTACGCGGAAGCCGCGCACCTTGATCTGGTCGTCGACACGGCCGAGGTAGTCGAGCGTGCCCTCCGCACGCCATCTCACCAGGTCACCGGTGCGGTACATGCGTGTTCCGGGGTCGAACGGATTGGCCACGAACCGCTCGGCGGTCAGCTCCGGCCGGTTCAGATAGCCACAGGCCATGCCGTCACCGGAGGCGTACAGCTCTCCCGGCACTCCGAGCGGTACTTGTCGCAGCGCCTGGTCCAGCACGTACACCCGGGTGTTCCACACCGGAGGGCCGATGGGCACGGCTGTCGCTCCGGGCTCGGCCCGGTAGAGGCAGGCGGTGGTGGCACCGCCCTCGGTGGGCCCGTACAGGTTGTGCAGTTCGGTGTCCGGCAGCACGCGTGCGAACCGTTCGGCGAGCTCGACCGGGAGCGCCTCGCCCGCGGTCTCGACGCGGCGCAGGCCGGTGCACAGTTCCGCGGCCGGTTCCGACAGGAACTCGGCCAGCATGGACGGGACGAAGTGCAAGTCGGTGACCCGCTCGTCGCGGATCAACCGTGCGAGATACTCCGGATCCTTCTGTCCGTCAGGACGGGCGATCACCACGGCCGCGCCGACCTGGAGCGGCCAGAACAGCTCGGGCACCGAGACGTCGAACCCCACCGACGTCTTCAGCAGCATCCGGTCCTCGCCGCTCATGCCGTAGTGACTCTGCTTCCACGCGGTCCAGTTCAGGCCCGCACGATGGGGGATCACCACGCCCTTCGGCCTGCCCGTGGAACCCGAGGTGTAGAGCATGTACGCGGCGTCGTCCCTGGCCACCTGGACCCGGGGGTTGTCGTCCCGGCCGCCGGTGGTGTCCGGCAGCTCCTCCAGGACGAGCAGCGGCACACTGTCGGCGAGCACCTGCTCCACGCGCTCGTCCGGGAGGTCGGTCTCCATGGGGAGGTACGCCGCTCCGGTCTTCACCACGGCGTAGACGGCGACCACCAGGTCGAACGAGCGCGGCATCCGGATCGCGACCCGCTGCCCGGGCCCGGCGCCCCGCTCGATCAGCCAGTGCGCGAGCCGGTTGGCACGGGCGTTCAGTTCCGCGTACGACAGGGTGCGGCCCTCGAAGACCAGCGCGGTGCGGTCCGGAGTACGTGCGACCTGCGCCTCGAACGCGGCAGGCAGCGTCTCGTGCGGGAGGGGTGTCGCGGTGTCGTTCCACTCGGCCAGGCGCTGCCGGTCGCCCGCCGGCAGGACATTGACGTCCAGCGCGGTGGTACCGGTCCCGTCGTCCGTGGCGAGGGCATCGACAAGGCCCGCCAACGCGGTTTCGAGACAGTCGGCCACCGCCTCGCAGGTGACCGTCTCCTCGACCTGGATGTCCAGGGACAGCTCGGTGCCGAAGTCGTCGAGCGACACCGTCACGGGGTAGTTGATGGCGTCCACGGCCGCGAGGAAGCGCACCCCGTGGTCGTCGATGCGCGGCAGCGCCTCGTCGTGCTCCGCCTCGAAGTGACGAAAGTTGACCACAGCGCTGAACAGTGGGGCGTCGCCGTCCAGGCCGCTGCACCGCTGGACCAGGCTCAGGGGGCTCTGCTCCCGTGCGATCAACTCCCGCAGCCCGGTGTCGACGTCCGCGATCAGCTCACTCACGGTCCGGCCGGCGAGCCGGGTGCGCAGGGGAAGCGTGTTGATGAAGTTGCCGAGCATGCGCTCCACCCCGGGCACGCCCTGCAGGCGCCCGGACATCACGGCGCCGAACACCACGTCGTCGCGCCCGCTGGTGGCAGCGACGAAGCAGGCCCACGCCGCGTGGAAGAGACAGGCCGGGCTCAGTTGCAGACGCTGGGCCTGGGCGCGCAGGTCGCGTGCGAGGGGCTCGGGCAGCGCTCGGCGCAGCCGGCCGACCCGCCGGCCGTTGCCGTGCACGTCGGTGAGGCCGAACGGCGCCGTGGGTTCCGTGACGTCCTCGAGGGCTGCCCGGAAGTAGGCCACTGTGTCGTCCGCGGTGTGCCTGGCCAAGGTGTGGGAGACGAAGTCGCGGTAGGGCGCCGGGGTGGACAGCAGGTCGACGCGGCCCGCCATGTGCACGGCCAGCTCCTGCAGGATCAGTCGCAGGGAGGTGGCGTCCTCGATGAGATGGTGGGCGGTCAGGAGCAGGTAGCGCCGCTGCGAGTGCGGCTCCTCGGCGACGACCAGGCGCAGCAGCGGCGCGCTGTCGAGGCGCATCCGTTCCTGGCGCGCGAGCAGTTCCCTCGCCTGCTCCTCGGGGTCTCGGCCGACGGCGAGCCTGGTCCGCTCCACGGGGAGCCGCGCGGCCCGGTGCACGACCTGGACCGGTTCGGGCAGGCCGGCGGTGAGAACGGCGGTGCGCATCACGTCGTGACGGTCGACGATGCGCTGCAGCGCGTCGATGAACCGGGCACACGCCTGCTCGTCGTCGGCCCGGTAGAGGGTGGAGACGAGATACGGGTCGTTGTCCGGGTCCATCAGGTGGTGGAAAAGGATGCCCTCCTGCGTGGGCAGCAGGGGGTAGATGTCCTGGATGCCGGCCGCCCCGCCGGGCACGGCGGCCACGACGGTGTCGATCTGCTCCTGTGTCAGGTCGATCAGCGGAAGCAGGTCGGGGGTGAGGCGCTCGCAGCCCTCCGGGATCCGGTTGGCCGGGACGGTGTGCGCGGGCGCCGCCCCGGTCGCGTCGATGCGCGCCGCCAGATCGGCCAGCGTGGGCGCGGTGAAGACGTCCTGGACGGTGACGTGCAGACCGCTGTCCTTCAGCCGCGCCACCAGCACCGTGATCATCAGGGAATGGCCGCCGAGGGCGAAGAAGTTGTCCTCGGCGCTGATCCGGCCGGCGTCGAAGCCGAGCAGTCCGGCGCAGATCTCGGCCAGTGTCCGCTCGGTGCCGGTCGCGGGGGCGACGTAGGCGCGCTGTGTGAACGCCTCGATGCCGGGGGCGGGCAGGGCGCGGCGGTCGAGCTTGCCGTGCGCGGTCACGGGCAGGGCGTCGAGTGCGACGAACGCGCTCGGGACCATGTACTCGGGCAGGGTGCCCTCAAGGTGCCGGATCAGGTCGGTGCGGTGGCCGTCGAGGGCCTGTCCGGGTTCGAGGACGAGGTAGGCGACCAGGCGGGGGCTGCCCGGCTGGTCCTCGCGGACCAGGACCGCGGCGGAGCGGACGGCGGGGTGCTCGGCGAGGCGGTGCTCGATCTCGCCGGGCTCGATGCGGAAGCCGCGCAGCTTGACCTGGTCGTCGGCGCGTCCGAGGAACTCCAGGTCGCCATCGGGCAGTCGGCGCACCAGGTCGCCGGTGCGGTACATGCGGGCGTCGGGGGAAGCGTCGAACGGGTTGGGCACGAATCGTTCGCGGGTCAGCTCGGGCTGGTGCAGATAGCCGCGGGCCAGTCCGGCGCCGGCGATGTACAGCTCGCCGACGCAGCCGATGCCCTGCGGTGCGAGGGCCTCGTCGAGCACGTGCAGCTGGATGTTCTGGATGGGCCGGCCGATGGGCACGACGCGGGGCGCCGGTCCGGCGGGGACGGTCCAGTGGCTGACGTCGACGGCGGCCTCGGTGGGGCCGTAGAGGTTGTGCAGCGGCGCCGGGTGGCGCTCGTAGTGGCGGGCGCACAGGTCCGGGGGCAGGGCTTCGCCGCTGCAGAAGACCTGCCGCACGGTCGTGCACCGCGCCCAGCCGGGCTCCTCGACGACGCTGCGCAGCATGGACGGCACGAAGTGCAGGGTGGTCACGCCGAACGCGCGGACGGCGGAGACCAGGTAGGCCGGGTCGCGGTGGCCGCCGGGTGCGGCGACGGCAAGGCGGGCGCCGAAGAGCAGCGGCCAGAAGAACTCCCAGACGGACACGTCGAAGCTGTAGGGGGTCTTCTGCAGGACGACGTCGTCACCGGTGAGCCGGTACTCGTTCTGCATCCACTCGATGCGGTTCACCGCGGCCCGGTGCTCGATCATCACGCCCTTGGGCCGGCCGGTGGAGCCGGAGGTGTGGATGACGTACGCCAAGTGACCTGCGTCCAGGCCGAGTTCGGCGGCGGGAAGGTTGTCGTCCCGGTCGCCGGAGACGTCCTTGCCGTCCTGGTCGCGCAGGGTGCCGTCGGGGTGCAGGGCGAGCAGGTGGGCGGCGCCGTGCAGCGGCTCGGCGTCCAGGTGCGGCTGGGTGAGGATCACGTCGGCGCCGGAGCGCTCGACGATGTCGGCGCGGCGGGCCTCGGGGTAGGACGGCTCGATCGGCATGTAGGCGCCGCCGGCCTTCAGGGCGCCCAGGATGCCGGCGACCATCTCGGCGGAGCGCTCGGCGTGCAGGCCGACCAGCGTGTCCGGTCCGACGCCGTGCCGGCGCAGGCCGTGGGCGATGCGGTTGGCCCAGGCGTTGAGCTCGGCGTACGTCCAGGAGCGGTCGGTGGTGACCAGGGCGGTGTGCTCGGGGTGCCGGGCCACCCGGTCCTCGAACAGCTCGTGCAGGCAGCGGTCGTCGGTGAAGGGCCGCCGAGTGTCGTTGAACCCCTCGACCACCTGGCGGCGCTCCTCGGCGCCGACCATGGCGAGCCGGGACACGGGCAGCGCCGGGTCGTCGGCGACGGCGGCGAGCAGCTGTGTGTAGTGGCCGATGAAGCGCCGGACGGTGTCGCGGTCGTACAGGTCGGTGTTGTACTCGACGGTGCCGACCAGCCCGTCGGGGGTCTCCCGCACGTCGACGGTCAGGTCGAACTTGGTGAAGCTGAGGTCGATGTCGACCGGGGAGACGGCCAGGTCGCCGAGGGTGACGTCCCGGCGGGTCTGCGCCTCCTGGAGGACGAACAGCGTCTGGAAGACGGGCGAGTGGGCGAGGCTGCGCTCGGTACCGAGGGCGTCCACCACCGCCTCGAACGGCACGTCCTGGTGGTCGTACGCCTCCAGCGCCGTCTTCTTCACCCGGGCCAGCAGGTCGCGGAAGTCCGGGTCGTCCGCGAGGTCGGCGCGCATCACCAAGGTGTTGGCGAAGAAGCCGACCAGATCCTCGACCTCGCGCCGGCCGCGGTTCGCGACGACCGTGCCGACGGCGATGTCCGTCTGGCGGGTGTACCGGCTGAGGACGGCCATGTAGGCCGCGAGCAGGGTCATGTAGAGCGTGGCGTCGTGGATCTTGGCCACCTCGCGCAGGGAGCCCAGCAGGTCGGCCGGGCAGGTGAAGCTCTCACGGGCCCCCGCGTACGTCTTCAGGCGCGGGCGCTCCCGGTCGGCCGGCAGCGTCAGCCGCGGGTCGATCCCGGCCAGCTGCCGCTTCCAGTAGTCCGTCTGACGGTCGTGCAGGTCACCGGCGAGCCGCTCGCGCTGCCAGTGCGCGTAGTCCGCGTACTGCACGGGCAGCGGCTCCAGCGGGTCGGGGCGGCCCGCGCCGAACGCCTCGTACAGGGCGACCAGGTCGCGGAAGAACACGCCGACCGACCAGCCGTCGGACACGCTGTGGTGCGTGGTGACGAGCAGGTGGTGCTCCTGCTCCGACTGCCGCAGCAGCCGTACCCGGATCAGGGGCCCGCGCTCCAGGTCGAACGGGGCGGCGGCCTCGTCGCGGCAGATCGCGGCGAGCCGCGCCGGGTCGGTCAGCTCCTCCTCGGCGACCGTGAAGTCACTGCCGTCGCCGATGACCTGGCACGGTACGCCGCCGTCGTCGGCGAACCGGGTGCGCAGCACCTCGTGCCGCTGGACGACCGCCTCCAGGGCGCGCAGCAGCGCGGGGCGGTCGAGGCGGCCGCGCAGCCTCATCGCCATCGGGATGTTGTAGGCGGCGCTGGTGCCGTCCAGCTGGGCGAGGAACCACAGCCGCTGCTGGGTGAAGGACAGCGGCACCGGTGTGCCGTCGGTCCGGGACAGCCGGGGGATGGTTTCGAGCGCGGAGAGGTCGACGCCCTGTGTGCGCAGCAGCGCGATCAGGGCGCGCTGCCGCTTTTCCGGCAGGGAGCGGATCCTCCGGATGAGGTCAAGACCGGTGTCCTGACTGGTGGTGCCCATCGTCGTCCCCTGCCTCAGCTCTCGATGTCCAGCGCGTCCAGCTCCTCGTCGCTCATGTGCTCGACCAGGGCGATGCTTTCGAGGATCAGATCCAGCTCGGGCGTGCTCGCGTCCCCGGCCATGGGGAGGCGTGCGCGCAGTTCTCGGGCCATGTCGGAAAGGCGCGGTGCGTTGAAGACCGCTTCGGTCGGCAGCTCGACGCCCGCCCGCTCCTTGAGCAGGTTGATCAGCCGGGTGGCCAGCAGCGAGTTGCCGCCGAGCGAGAAGAAGTCGGTCCGTGCGGTCAGCGTGGCCGCGTCGACCTGGAGGACGTCGGCCCAGGCCTGCGCCATGGCCTGTTCGGCGTCGGTGACAGCGCCGGCGGGCGGCACGGCGTCCTGTGCCGTCGTCGTCGGTACGGCCGCCTGCGGGGCGCGTCCGACCCAGTAGCTGCCCGCCTCGAACGCGGTGGCCGGCAGGGGCACCATCCGGCGCCGCCCGGTGTGCAGCGCGCTCCAGGGCACCCGGGCCCCGCTCACCCACAGGGCGGCCAGTTCCTCCAGGGCCCGGTCCTTGGCGAGCTCGGTGAGGAAGGCCTCGCCCCGGGCGCCGGACAGGGCGGAGGTCCAGGGTCCGGGGTCGTCGTCGGCGTTGCCCCGGTAGACAGGTACGGTCGTGGGCCCGTCGGCCACGTGTTCGGCGAGCGCCTGGGCCAGTTCGGCACGGTCGGCGGCGACCACGGCGAGCCGCTCGGGCAGCGGCTCGCGGCCCAGCTGCGTGGTGTACGCGATGTCCGCGAGGCTCACGGTGGAGTCGGCGGCGTCCTCGTCGGGCAGGTCCGCCAGGTGGTCGAGCAGGCGCAGTACCGCCGTGTACAGGCGTTCCTCGGTCCGGGCGGAGACCACGACGATCTGCGGCGCGGTGTCCGGGGTGACGGTCCGGACCTCGGCGGCGGCCGGCGGCGCCTCCACGACCATGCTGACGTGAGAGCCGCCCGCCGCGACGCAGTTGATGAGGGCGCGGCGGGGCTGGGACGGGCCGCCGGTGTCCGTGCCGCCGCGCGGCTCCCAGTCGGTCAGCCGGTCGCACAGTTCGAGCGGCGAACCGTCCAGGTCCAGGCGGGGGTTGGCGGTGCCGGCGCCGACGAGCGGTGCGATCTGGCCGTGCTGGAGCTGCAGGACGACCTTGGTGAGCTGGGCGATGCCGGAGGCCGCCTCGGGGTGCCCGAGGTTCGACTTCACGGCGCCGACCGGCACCGGGGTGGTGACACCGGCGAACACCTCGCGCAGGGCGCGCAGTTCGACCTCGTCGGAGAACGCGGAACCGTTGGCGGCGGACTCGACGTAGCCGATGGAGCCGGGTTCGGCACCGGCCCGCTCCAGCGCCCGGCGCATGGTCGCGACCTGGGTGCGGTGGCTGGGCGTCATGAAGCCGTTGGAGCGGCCTCCGTGCAGCGAGGACGTGCTCTTGAGGACCGCGAGGACGGTGTCGCCGTCGCGCAGCGCCGCGTCCAGCGGCTTGAGCAGTACGGCGCCGACCGCCTCGGCGGGCAGGTAGCCGTCGCCGTCGCGGAAGCTGCGCGCGCCCGGGTGGGTGCCGAGCAGCTGCA
>NZ_JBQQCE010000135.1:0-21518 GCF_052245645.1 Streptomyces sp. KR55
GGGCCGGTAGCCGTCCCAGGCGTCCATCGACACCCGCGACGGCTCCGTCAGGTCGAACTTGCGCTGGGAGAAGACGACCTGCTGCGGTACGACGTTCCACAGCGCCTGCGACTGCCGCCAGCCGTCGAGCAGCCACCGCTCCTGTGTCTCGCCGGTCATCGTGCGGGTCGGGTCGTCGATCTCGGGCCCGGGGACGTCGGATCCGTCGCCGTAGGCCTGGTTGGAGCGGTACTGGCGGGTGTCGAGAACGTCGAACTGGGCGAGCCGGCCCCAGTGCAGGCGGCGGTAGAGCTGCATGTCGGGGCCGTCGGGGAGCTGCGGGCGGCGCAGCGGCTGGTTCTCCCAGTAGGCGCGGTAGGCGGAGGCGCGGCGCAGCAGGAACTCCTCCGGGGGCACGTCGTTCTCGGGGATGTCGTCCGCGTAGTTGTTCTCGGTCTCGTGGTCGTCCCAGGTGACGACGAAGGGGTGCGCGGCGTGTGCGGCGCGCAGGTCGGGGTCGGTCTTGTAGAGGGCGTACCGGAGTCGGTAGTCCTCCAGGGTGACCGTCTCGCGGTTGAAGTGGGCCGGGAGGGTCCGGTCGGTGTAGTTCCGTTGGCCACCGACCGCGTTGACCGCGTACTCGTACAGGTAGTCGCCGAGGTGGAACACCACGTCCACGTCGTCCTGGGCGAGATGGCCGTACGGGGTGAAGTAGCCGTCGTGATACGCCTGGCACGAAACGGCGGCGAGCTTCAGGGCGGCGACCTGGTCGCGGGTGGACGGCGCGGTGCGGGTGCGGCCGGTCGGGCTCACCCAACTGCCGGCCCGGAAGCGGTAGTAGTAGACGCGGCCGGGTTCGAGATGGCCGACCTCGACGTGCGCGGTGTGGTGGAACTCGGGGTGGGCGGTGGTGGTGCCGCGTCTCACGGGGCGGCGGAAGTTCTCGTCGCGGGCCAGTTCCCAGTGCACGGTGACGCGTTCGGCCGGCAGGCCGCCGTCGGGCTGGTACGGAGCGGGCGCGAGGCGGGTCCACAGCAGGACGGATTCGGGCAGCGGGTCGCCGGAGGCGACGCCGAGGGTGAACGGGTCGTCGGTGATCCGCGCGGCGTCGAGTTCGGCGGCGCCGGCGACGCCCGCGGTGGGCAGGTTCACCGCGAACGCGAGCGCGGCGGCCGCCCCGGTGACGGTCAGAAAGCGACGGCGGCCGATGTGCCGGGCGGCCGCGCGGAATTCGGGGGCGTGCTGTGACGGGCGTGCTGCGGATGTCATCCGGTCCTCCCCTGACGAACCTGTCAATTCGATGCAGGAGGCATTGGACTGGCCGGGAACGACTCGCACTTGGCACGTACACAACACTCGGATGGCGGGCGGATGAGTTCCGCATGGCGGACCGTCTCCTACGCTGCGGGCTCATGAATGACATGCAAACTGCGGAGCGGACGGACCGGTCGAGGATCGCGGTGGTGACCGGCGCCGGCTCCGGCATCGGGCGCGCGGTCGCCGTGGAACTGCTGCGCGCGGGCTGGTCGGTGGCGCTGGCGGGGCGCCGCGTGGAGACTCTGGAGGAGACGGGTGCGCTGGTGCCCGAGGGCGCCTGGCTGGCCGTACGCACGGACGTGTCACAACCGCAGGACGTGACCGCGCTGTTCGCGGCCACCGTCGAGCGGTTCGGGCGGGTGGACCTGCTGTTCAACAACGCGGGGACGTTCGGGCCGGGCGGGATCCCGGTCGAGGAGCTGCCGTACGAGGCCTGGCGGCACGTGGTGGACACCAACCTCAACGGGGCGTTCCTGTGCGCGCAGGCGGCGTACCGGCAGATGAAGGAGCAGGACCCGCAGGGTGGCCGGATCATCAACAACGGGTCCATTTCCGCCCATACGCCCCGCCCGCACTCCGCCGCCTACACGGCCACCAAGCACGCCCTGACCGGCCTCACCAAGTCCCTGTCGCTGGACGGGCGCCCGTACCGCATCGCGGTGGGACAGATCGACATCGGCAACGCGGCGACGGACATGACACAGGCGATGCAGACCGGTGCGTTGCAGGCCAACGGCGAGGTGGCGCCGGAGCCGGTGATGGACGTCGCCGATGTGGCGCGCACGGTGCGGCACATGGCGGAGCTGCCGCTGGAGGCGAACGTGCAGTTCGCGACGGTGCTGGCGACGACGATGCCGTACGTGGGACGCGGCTGAACCGTCACCCCGCACCCGTGTGAGCACTCAACCTGCACAACCGGAGTTTCACCGTCCGCCCCATTGCCGCCGGTAGAGGACTTATGCTCAACTCTCCTCCACAGGAACTTCACACTTGGAGTGTCGAGCTTCCGTGGGCCACACCGAGGGGGGAAGGCGGCGGCTGTTCCACGGCACCGGTTGGGGGTGGACCTTGCGTGGGACCGCGGGGTGCGCACCGGGGCCGTGGAACAGCCTCCGCGTACATCGAGGACCGGCGGGTGGTTCACCGTCCGATGATGCGGTCCACCTCCGTCAACTGCTCGGCAGTGAGCGCTCCGTGGGCCATGGCGCCGGCGTTCTCCTCGGCCTGGGCGACGGACCGGAAGCCCGGGATCGGCACGGTGCGCGGGCTGCGCGCCCACAGCCAGGCAAGGGCGCCCTGCGCGAGCGTACGACCGCCGCTGGTGAGGACGTCCCGCAGCGCGTCGACGCGGGCCAGCCACGCCGGATCGGCTCCCGATCCCGCCGCGAAGCCCTGCAGCCAGGCCGGCGGCCTGCTGCGGATGTCCCCGGTCTCCAGGCGCGGCCGCCCGGCGTGCCGGCCGGTGAGCAGGCCCATGGCGAGCGGGCTGCGGTTGACGCTGGCCAGACCGGCCTCCTCGCACAGCGCGAACATCTCCGGCGCGTCGTGCAGCACATTGGCGGCGTGCTGTACGGCCGTACAGTGCGCCTCCTCGGCGAAGACGGCGGCGCGGGCGGGGTCGTCGGTGCTCCACGCGTACGCCCGGATCAGCCCCTCCTGCACGAACTCCTCGCAGGCATCGCGGAGTTCGGCAGCCCTTTCGGGGTCAGCGTCGGACAGGTGGAACTGGTAGAGGTCGATGTGGTCGGTGTCGAGACGGCGCAGGGAGGCGATCAGCGCACGGCGGGCGTACGCCGGGGAGTCGTCGCCACCGGTGAGGGTGCGGGTGTCCTCGTCGAAGACGTTGCCCCACTTGGTGGCGACGACGACATCGTCCCGGCGTTTGCCGAGGGCGCGGCCGAGGATGCGTTCGCTGTGGCCGGTGCCGTAGGTGTCGGCGGTGTCGAAGAAGGTGACACCGAGGTCGAGGGCGCGGTGGATCGCCCGTACGGACTCCTCGTCGTCGACCCTGCCCCAGCCGAGCGGCTGCCCGTCGGCGTCCTGCCACTCACCTCCGATCGCCCAGCAGCCGAAGCCGAGGGCGCTGACCTGGATGCCGCTGCGTCCGAGTGTCCTGGTGATCTCCATGCCTCGGGAGGCTAGGAGTTGGAGTGCACGTCAACACAAGGGCCGCGTCAACACAAAAGCCACGTACTTTTCAGGCCTGCCCGGTCTCGAAGCGGGAGATCCTCCCGTCGTCCTCGACGACGAAGCTCCACCGGGTGCGCATCTCGCCCCAGGTGTCGTTGCTGTAGCGGGCGATGAGGGAGCGGCCGCCGTTCGACTCGTTGTCGACCTCCATGTGGCCGTGGGAGGAGAAGATCTCCCGGTCGATCCAGTCGGCGAGGTCGCGGTCCGCACCGTCGTCCGACATGGTCGCGCCGGGGGCGAGGAGGGTCATGAAGCCCTCCCGGTCATGGGCGTTGACAGCGGTGACGAAGGCGCGAACGGCCGGGTCACTCAGCTTGGCTGGCTGAATCGTCATGCCAGCAGACTCACACCGCGCCGCACGGCCCGCCACCCGAACGGCTGCCCGGGAGGGCCGGGCGGGTGGCAGGGATGCAACGGTGGAATCGGGGAGATCGGGGAAATTCGGGAAACCGGGTGGGGAACTGTTCCTGCTGTCTGCTCCGGGAGTCATCGTGACCTGCTACGACCGACGTGATCTGGGACTGCTGCTGCTCCGGCTGGGCACTGGCGGCGTTCTTGCGGCGCACGGCGCGCAGAAGCTGTTCGGCTGGTTCGGCGGGGGTGGGATCGAGGGGACGGGCCAGTGGTTCGAGTCCGTCGGCTACAAGCCCGGCAAGGCGAGCGCCATGGCGGCGGGACTGGCGGAGTTCGGCGGCGGCACACTGCTGGCGCTGGGCCTGGCCACCCCTGCGGCGGGTGCCGTGGCGGCCGGAGACATGGCGGGCGCGGCCGTGGTGCACGCCCCGAGCGGCTTCTTCGCCACGGAGGGTGGCTACGAGTACGCCGCCACCCTCGGCCTGTCCGCGACCGGCATCGCCATCGCGGGCCCCGGCCGCCTCTCCCTCGACCACGCCCTCGGGCACATCCTCGACCGCGGCTGGATGGTCCCGGCGGCACTCGGCGCGGCGGCGGCGGGCACGGCCGTGGTGGTGGGCATGCGCAACCAGCGGGTGCGGCAGGAGCAGGCGCAGCGGGAGGCGGAGGGCGGCCAGGACCCGCTGTTCGAGGAGTCGTTCGACGAGTAGCCCACCGCAAGGGCACTGCTCGAGAGGCGACCGCCATGGCAGGCTGCGGGCATGGCAGGCTGCGGGCCATGAGTGATGCCATGAGTGACCAGGTCACGCCCACGACACCCCCCGCCGACCTGTGGACCTCCATCGACGACCTGTGGCGGTGGCTGGACGCGAACCGGGCGCACGGCGACCGGGAAGGCCTGCTCCTGCGCATCCTGAAGCTGTCCGAGGAGGTCGGCGAGGTCGCCCAGGCGGTGATCGGCGCGACCGGCCAGAACCCGCGCAAGGGCACCACCCACACGTGGGAGGACGTCCGGTCCGAACTGTGCGACGTGGTCATCACGGCCCTGGTGGCCCTGCGCACCCTCACACCGGATGCGCGGGAGGTGTTCGCGGAGCACCTGGAGCGGGTGTGGGAGCGGTCGGTGGGGGGTGCGCACGTCTCCTGAGCGCGGGCGGCGTCAGGATTCCGCAAGACGGTCCCGCACCGTTTATCGCGGGCTCCCGCCGCCCGCGAAGGGCACCTGGGCGACGGGTTGCGCGTCCGCCCGGAACGGGTGGGTCCACAGGCCCTGTGCCTGCAGCCGCGGCAGGACTCCTTCGCCGAACCAGTACGCCTCCTCCAGGTGCGGATAGCCGGAGAGGACGAACTCGTCGATGCCGAGCCGGTGGTACTCGGCGATCCGCTCGGCGACCTCGTCGTGGCTGCCGACCAGCGCCGTGCCCGCGCCGCCGCGGACGAGGCCGATACCGGCCCACAGGTTCGGGTGGATCTCCAGGTCGTCCCGGCTGCCGCCGTGCAGGGCCAGCATGCGCTGCTGCCCCTCGGACTCGCTGCGGGCCAGCCCCGCCTGTACGGACCGCACGGTCTCCGTGTCGAAGCCGTCCAGCAGCCGCCGGGCCTCGGCCCATGCCTGCTCCGCGGTGTCGCGGGTGATGACGTGCAGGCGGATGCCGAAGCGGATGCTGCGGCCCTCCTTGTCGGCCAGCGCCCGGATCCAGGCGATCTTCTCGGCGACGGCAGCAGGCGGCTCGCCCCAGCTGAGGTAGACGTCCACATGGCGCGCGGCGACCTCGCCGGCGATGGGCGAGGAGCCGCCGAAGTACACCTCGGGGACCGGGTCGGGCAGCCGGGCCAGCGTGGCGCCCTCGACCTGGAGGTGCTCCCCCTTCAGGTCGACCGTCCTGCCCTGCCACAACTCCCTTACGACCTGCAGGAACTCGTCGGTTCGCCGGTAGCGGGCGTCCTTGTCGAGGAAGTCGCCGTAGGCCCGCTGCTCCTGGCTCTCGCCGCCGGTGACGACGTTGAGCAGCAGCCGCCCGCCGGTCTGCCGCTGGAAGGTGGAGGCCATCTGCGCGGCGAGCGTCGGGGAGACGAAGCCGGGCCGGAAGGCGACCAGGAACTTCAGATGTTCGGTGTTCTGGCTGACCATCGCCGTGGTCAGCCACGCGTCCTCGCACCAGGCACCGGTCGGGGTGAGCGCACCGACGAAGCCCAGGCTCTCGGCGGCGCGGGCGATCTGGGTCAGGTAGGCGACCGTCGGCGGCCGGTCCCGTCCGAAGGCGGTGGCCGGTGTGCCGTGGCCGCCGCCGACGACGTGGCGGCTGTCGCCGTTGGTGGGCAGGAACCAGTGGAAGGTGAGGGACACCTGGGGTCTCCGATCAGGATCGTTGTGATGGCTTGTCAGGGAAGGCCGCGCCGGGGCGACTTGGTGCCGTTCGGGACGTAGCGGCGGATGTGCTGGGCCTTCGAGGGCGCGGGGAAGCCGACGGCGTGCACGTCCCGCTCCGTCGCGTCCTCGCGGAAGTCCGCGGCCGGTTCGGCGGCGACGGTGAGGGCTCGGCGTCGCCGGCGATCAGGGTCGCGGCGCGCTCATCCGGTAGCCGCCAGCAGCGTCGGCCGACCGCCGAGGGCGAGCGAGAACTGGTCGGTGACCTGGGCCAGGGCCTCGGCCGAGCCCGGTGCGACGGTCAGCGTGCCGTCGTCGCCCACGGTGATGTCCTTGTCGAGCGTGAACCAGCCCGGGACGATGTGCGCGGCACCCATGGAGCTCAGCACCGGGCGCAGGGCGTAGTCGATGGCCAGCACATGGGCGGTGGTGCCGCCGGTCGCCAGCGGCAGAACCGTCTTGCCCGCGAGCGCGTACTGCGGAAGCAGGTCGAGCAGCGACTTCAACAGCCCGGAGTAGGCGGCCTTGTAGACCGGGGTGCCGATCACGACGCCATCCGCCCGCTCGAACAGGGCGGTGGCCCGGACGATCGCCGGGTGCCGGAAGTCGGCCCCGAGCAGTGCCTCGGCAGGGAGAGTACGGACGTCCAGAGCGATCACCTCGTGCCCCTGCGCGGTGAGCCGGTCGTCCAGGTGACGCAGCAGCCGTGCGGTGCGAGAAGTGGCGGAGGGACTTCCGGAGACGGACAGGACGAGGGCCATGCGGGGTCCTTTCAGGAGGACGGCGGCGGCTGGGCGTGCGTGGACGGCGACGGGGAAGCCGAGGAGGAAGAGGCCGACGCCGAGCCGCTTGCAGTCGACGATCCGTTCGCGATCTGCTCGGGGCACGCGGGGGCCGGGAAAGGTGCTCGTCGATCGGAATTCAGACGCGTTGAAGCGACGTTCCCGGGACTGCCGCCGTCACAACGGAGAACAACCGGAACAGAAATTCACGAACAGAGCGGGAGAGGAAGCGAGTTCGAGGGTCTGTCTCCCTCGGGTGCGCTCAGACCCGGCAGCGACAGAAGGAGCTGGAGACACGCGCAAGGTCGACATGGCGCCGCCGCGTGAGGTCCTGTCGCTTCATGCCGTCGATCGAACCAGCGGGAGCCCAGTCGGTCAAGAACGCCCGGCTGTGATTCCACATGGTGAGAGTCGGTCTTTCGAAGCTTCAAGTGGCGCAACACTTCGGCAACACCACATGCGTCGGCTTCCGCGGCTATCCGACGAGGAAGACGTCGTTCTGCCCTCATCGGCCCCCACGACTGCCGCGAGCCGCCGCAGCAGCTGGCGTCCTGCGCAACCGTCTCGGTATCACCGACGCCACCGCGTTCGCCGCCGCCGAGCCTTGGAGCGCATGCTGGACCTGCTGGTCAGCCAAGAGCCCGGCTGACCGCGTCAGTCTCGTTCCCGATCGCCGCAGGAGCTGTTCTCCCGGGCAGGACGCACTCCGCCCAGACGGTCTTGCCCGGACCGTCGGAGCGCGGGTGCCAGTCCCAGCGCGCGGCGAGGCGCGATACGAGGAGCAGCCCGCGGCCCGTCTCTTCGGTACCGTCGGCCTGGGCGTGCACGCGGAGGTGGAAGTCGCGGCCGGGAACGTGGCCGTGCCGCACGGCGTTCACGGTCAACTCGGCCACGATCAGCACGATCTCGTCGTGGGGTTCGGTGCCGTACGCGAGGCCCCATGCGTCCAGCCGCACGGCCACCAGGCGGCGAGCGAGACGGGCGCCGCGGGGTGTGGAGGTGAAGCGCATCTCGAAGGTGCCGTCGCCGTGTGACTCGAGAGCGGTGATCAAATACGGGGCGTGAACGGGCCGTTCACCGTCGTCACGCGCAAAGACGGCAAGAAGTTCGTGTACGCCGAGGCCCAGGGAATCGGCTCCCTGCAGACCGACCCGGAACAGGCGGTTCTCGCACACGCACGCTATGGGATCATCCGATCACAGGCTCTCACTCCGCGAGAGTCACTGGAGCTCATCGAAGGTTGCTGGGATCGCTATGAACAACGCTGAGTCCTCGACCGTCGCCTCCGGCCTCGCCTGGTTCAAGAGCAGTTACAGCGGAACCGAGGGCGGCGATTGTGTAGAGGTCGCGGCCGGTACGGCAGTTGTGCACGTCCGGGACTCCAAGGCCGCCGCCGGGCCCGTCGTCACGGTGTCGCGTGAGGCGTGGGCGGGGCTCGTCGAGCTGGCCTCGTCAGAGCGGGACGTCTGACGCTCGTACGATGCTGAGAGTCGTCCCAGGTAGCCGGGTCGAAGTTACCGTCTGTCACTCCTCGCCGACCAGCTCGTGGAGTTCGTCAAGGGTCTTGGTCGTCCTCCTCCGGCCCGCACGGTCGCGGGCGACAGCTTCCATGAGACGTCGAGCGTCGGCCGGAGATCGCAGGAGGTAGATGGTCTCCTGCCAGGCGTCGTAGTCCTCGGCGGGCATGAGGATGGCATCGCCTTTCTTGGAGTGGATGCGTACGGACGCGTAGCCGTCGTTGACCTTCTTGATCAGGGGAAAGAGGTCCCTGCGCCTCGCTGGCGGTGAGGATCACGGCACATTCTCTCGATCGGCGCGTAGCGCGGCGAAGAGCGGCAGACGAGTCGGGCTGTACGCCGGGTTCTGTTCCCCCGGGTCCTCGCGGGCCCGAAGGCGACGGCCATCCATCTAGGGCCGGCGTTGCCGTCGGCCTCGTGCGGTCTACCCGCGGACTCGGGCGGGCAGCCCTCGAGCGTCCGCGCAGGGACACCGGGGTGTCCCCTCTTGACCTTGCTCCGGGTGGGGTTTACCTAGCTGCCCAGGTCGCCCTGGGCACTGGTGGTCTCTTACACCACCGTTTCACCCTTACCGAGGGCCGAAGCCCCCGGCGGTTTGCTTTCTGTGGCACTGTCCCGCGGGTCACCCCGGGTGGCCGTTAGCCACCACCCTGCCCTGTGGAGCCCGGACGTTCCTCGGGAAGCCCCCTAGGGGGACTCCACGCGGCCGTCCGCCCGGCTCGTCTGCCGTGTCGACCATGGTACCGGGCGTGTGCGCTTCGTCGGACCGGCAGCCGTGGCCAGGACCGAGCCGGCCAGGATCAGTGTGAAGGCGACCGCGATTCCCGCCGTCAGCTCCTCGTCCAGGAACAGGGCTCCCGCCGCCACCGCCACCGCCGGGTTGACGTACGTGATCACCGTCGCCCGCGTCGGGCCCACCTCCTTGATCAGCTCCAGGAAGGCCACGAAGGCGACCGCCGTGCAGATGACGCCGAGGGCGGCGAGGGCGGTCAGGGTCTCGGCGGACGGGGGCTCGACAGGCCAGGTGGCGGCCGCCGCCGGCGCGTAGACCAGGGCGGCCAGCGCCAGGCAGGGGGCCGTGAGGTGGAGGGACGGGACGTCCTTCAGGTGGCGGGCGGCGATCAAGGGGGCCGTCGCATAGCCCAGCACCGTCAGCAGGACCTCGGCCAGGGAGCGCGCGTCGCCTCCCGTCAGGTGGGGGACCGTGAGCACGCCGACGCCGGTGAGGCCCAGGGCGAGGCCGGTGATCCGACGGGCGCCCAGGCGTTCCGCGGCGCCGAAGTAGCGGGCCAGGACGACGCCGACGATCGGGACGCCCGCGATCAGCAGGCCCGCCGTGGAGCTGGACAGGTGGCGTTCGGCGTCGGTAAGGGTCCACCAGGGGCCGATGATCTCGATGCACGCGAAGGCCAGCATCGGCTTCCAGTGCGTCCGGACGGTCCGGGCCAGGCCCGGTTGCCGTAGCGCGAAGGGGAGCAGGAGGGCCGCGCCCAGGGCGCAGCGCGTGAACACCACCATGGACGGGGACACCTCGTCCACCGCCACCTTGATCATCAGATAGGGGATGCCCCAGACCACTCCCATCAGGGAGAACAGGAGCCAGCCGCGTGCAGTCATGCAGTGAGTTTCGGACGGGTCATCGCCCGAAGTCTTGAACGCTGTTGCGGTACGCCGCCGGCGTCACCGCCAGCACGCGGCGGAACCACCGGGTGAGGTGCGCCTGGTCGGCGAAGCCCACCAGCCCCGCGACCTCCGCCGGGCGCAGGCCGGTCTCCAGCAGCGTCCGCGCCCTCTGCACCCGGTACTGGGCCAGCCAGGCGTACGGCGGGATCCCCATCGTCGTACGGAAGGCCCGTAGGAGCTGGTAGCGGGACAGGCCCAGTTCCGCGGCGAGGTCGGCCAGGGAGGGCGGGGACAGGAGTTCGTCGGCGAGGCGGTCGCGGACGGCGCGGGCGATGTGGTCGGCGCCGGGGACGATGTCGTCGTCCGCCCTGGCCGTGGAGTGGCGGTGGGCGAGGGCGGTGAGCAGCCAGGGGAGGCGTGACTCGGCCTCCAGCGGGTCGGGGCAGGCGCTGAGGTCGGTGTGCGCGCGGCGGAGGGCGGCGGCAAGTTCGGGGTCGTTCAGGACGGGTTCGCGGAAGTGCGGCAGGCCGCCGAGGGTGCCTTCGGTGAGCAGGGCGGGCTCGGCGTACAGGGCCTGGTAGGCGTAGCCGTCGGGGGCGGCGGGGCCGCCGGTGTGCATCTCTCCGGGTTCCAGGACGACGATGGAGCCAGGGCCGGAACGGATGTGTCCGCCTCGGTAGGCGATGACCTCCAGCCCGCCGACCGTCACGCCGACGGTGAACTCCTCATGCGCGTGCGGGGCGTAGACGTGCCGAGCGAAACGCGCGGTGAGCAGGTCGAGCGGCGGGCCTGAGCGGCCGAGCCGTGCCCTGGTCCACAACGCCTGCTCTCTTACAGTCACCCCACACCCCCACCGCCAAGGGGATCAGAGGACGTCTGCCGTGTCCAGCTCGAAGGCGCTTGACCCTGCCGTAACGTCAACGTCTCTACTGAAGGCATGCGGATCGGAGAACTCGCCGCGGCCGTCGGCGTCACCACGCGGACCGTCCGGCACTACCACCACCAGGGCCTGCTGCCCGAGCCGGAACGGCTGTCCAACGGGTACCGGGACTACACGCTGCGGCACGCCGTCGTGCTTGCCCGGATCCGGCGGCTGACGGAGCTGGGGCTCGGGCTCGCCGAGGTGCGGGATGTGCTCGCGGACGACGCGGGGCGGGACCTGAGTGAGGTGCTGGAGGAGCTCGATGCCGATCTGGCGCGGCAGGAGGCGGCGATCCGGGAGCGCCGTGCGCGGCTGCGTGCGCTGCTCGACGCGGAGTTGCTGCCGGACGAGGGGCCCGTGTCGCCGGAGCTGGCCGAGCTGTTCTCCGGGATGGGTCAGGCCTCCGACTCCCCCATGGCCGCCAAGGACCGCGAGATCTTCGCGCTGCTGGACACCGCCGCCTCTCCGGAGGACCGGGAGCGGCTGCTGGGCGCGCTGCGCGGGGCCCTGGACAGCCCGGCGGCGGTGGCCCGGGCGCATGAGGCGTACGCACTGCTCGACGCGCTCGCGGACGCCGCCCCGGACGACCCGCGCGTCGAGGAAGCGGCGCAGGCCCTCGCCGACCTGCTGCCCCCCGAGATGCTCCCCGCCGAACCCGTCGATCACGGCCACAGCTTCCTGCGCGCCTTCTACGCGGACCTGGCCCCGGCCCAGGCGGAGGCGATCCGCCAGGCGCTGCGCATCGCGTCGGAGGAGCGGCGATGAGGACGGCGTACCGGCTGGTCCGGCATGAGCTGCGGTTGTTCGCGAGCCTGGTGTTGTGGGTGGCCCGGCGGACCCACGGCACCGACCGTGGACGCGCCTTCGGGTATGCGCGCGGGCAGCGCGCCGTCCTGTTCGGGTTCGCGTACGTGTGTGTGGTGGAGACGGTCGTGATGTCCGTGCTGCTGCACCGCTGGCCGGCCGTGCACCGGGTGGTGCTGTTCCTGGACGTGTACACCGTACTGATCGTCATCGGCCTGCACGCGGCGTCCGTGGTCCGTCCGCACGTGCTGGAGCCCGGAGCGCTGCGCATCCGCAAGGCCGCCCATCTCGACCTGCGGATACCGCTGGACCGGATCGCGGCCGTACGGCGGGAGCTGCGCACGACCCACAGGAAGGCCGACGGCGAACTCGACGTCGAGGTCGGCGGGCAGACCACGGTCACGCTGGAGCTGGCCGAACCCGTCACGCACACCACCTTCCTGGGCCGGCGGCGCGAGGTGCGCGTCGTGCGCGTGTACGCCGACGACGCCGCCACCCTCGTAGCGGAGATCACGCAGGCGCGAAGCGCACCTTTGCCGCTGCCGGATCTGCCTGGGTGAGGCGGACCTGCAGGCGTTCGCCCAGCGGGAGGTGTTCGCCCTCGATCCGGCCGATGACGGCCGGGGACTCCAACTGCACGGTCCCGACGGTCGGGTGGTGTTCCTCCAGATCCACCACGACGCCCGTGAAGACGTCCCCGACCCGGTCCTTGAGCAGCGCGGCCTCGACGATGTCCACGCACTGCCGCTCCACCGTGCCCGCCCGCCGTGCGCCCTCGGCCATCTCCGCGGGCAGCGCGTCGAGCGCGGCGAGCACCCAGTCCGGCGGGGCCTGGTCGGCGACGGCGGCGAGGCAGATCTCGGCGGCGTACCGGTCGGTGAGGCGGCGCAGGGGGGCCGTGCAGTGGGTGTAGGGCGCGGCGACGGCGGAGTGCGTGGTGATCGGGGGGAGCGCGCCGTTGCGGAAGACCGTGTAGCCGGCGCCGCGCAGCAGGGTCGTGCACTCCTGCAGGAAGGCCGCATGGCGGGGGTCGTGCGGGTCGAGGGAGCGGACCAGTTCGGCGTACGAGACGTGGTGCGGCCAGTCGATGTGCAGGGCGTGCGCGGTGCGGCGGAGGCGGCCGACGGCGCCGTCGGGGGCGGCGGGCAGGGTGCGCAGGACGCCGGTGCCGTAGGAGAGCATCAGGTCGGCCGCGGCCATGCCGGTGAGCAGGGAGATCTGCGCGTTCCAGCCGTCGGCGGGGAGCGGCGCGCGGTAGGCCGGTTCGTAGGTGTGGTCCCGCTCGACGATCTCCTGCTCGGGCACGCCCAGCGAGATGCCGCCGCGCTCGATCTCCAGCCGCTCGCGCAGCAGCCCGACGGTCTTCAGCAGGGCGAGCGGCTCCTCGGCGGTCCCCGCGTCGATCTGCCGCTGCACGCCCGCGTAGTCGAGCCTGGCCCGGCTGCGGACGAGGGCGCGGCGGACGTCGACGGCGAGCGTACGGCCGTCCGCGTCGAGGTCGATCGTCCACAGCACGGCGGGGTGGGGCTGTCCCGGCAGCAGGCTTGCGGCGCCCTCGCCGAGGACCGCCGGGTGCAGCGGAATCCTCTCGTCCGGGAAGTACAGGGTCATCACCCGCCGGTGGGTCTCCGCATCGAGCGGGCCGCCGGGTACGACGAAGGCGGCGACGTCCGCGATGGCGTACCGGACGCGGTAGCCGGTGCCCTGCCGGGACAGGTGGAGTGCCTGGTCGAGGTCGGTGGCGGTGGGCGGGTCGATGGTGAGGAAGGGGATGTCGGTGGCGTCGTAGGACGGCAGTGCGGGGGCCTTGGCCGCCCGTTCGGCCTCGGCGAGGACCTCGGCCGGGAAGCCGTCGGACACACCGAGCTCGGCACGCAGCGCGGCGAGGGCGGCCCGGAGGGGAGCGTCTGGGGCGCCGGTCACGCGGATGTGGCGGCGGGGCATACAGCGAGCGTAGGGCGGGGGTGGCGAGGTGGCACGCCGTAACCTCTGCTGCAGAGTTCTACGTAAGGAGTACGCGTGCTTGTCCTGCTGCCGCCCTCGGAAGGCAAGGCCCCTTCCGGCCGTGGCGCCCCGCTGAAGCCGGAGTCGCTGTCGCTGCCGGGGCTCAACCCCGCCCGCGAGGCGGTGCTCGACGAGCTGGTCGAGCTGTGCGCCGGCGACGAGGACAAGGCGCGCGAGGTGCTCGGGCTGAGCGAGGGACTGCGCGGGGAGGCCGCCAAGAACGCGGAGCTGCGCACCGCCGGGGCGCGTCCCGCCGGGGAGATCTACACGGGTGTGCTGTACGACGCCCTGGACCTGGCCTCCCTCGACCCGGCCGCCAAGCGGCGTGCCGCACGCTCCCTGCTGGTCTTCTCCGGTCTGTGGGGTGCCGTCCGGGTGACGGACCGCATCCCCTCCTACCGCTGCTCGATGGGCGTGAAGCTGCCGGGGCTCGGTGCGCTGGGCGCGCACTGGCGTGCACCGATGGCCGCCGCGCTGCCCGAGGCTGCGGGGAGCGGGCTGGTGCTGGACCTGCGGTCCTCGGCGTATGCGGCGGCGTGGCGGCCGAAGGGCGAGCTCGCCGGGCGGACGGCGACCGTGCGGGTGCTGCACGCGCCGACCCGGAAGGTGGTCAGCCACTTCAACAAGGCGACGAAGGGGCGGATCGTCCGCAGCCTGCTGTCGGCCGGGGCGGCGCCGAAGGATCCTGCCGAGCTGGTGGAGGCGCTGCGGGACCTCGGGTACGAGGTGGAGGCGCAACCTCCGGTGAAGGCGGGCACGGCGTGGGGGCTGGATGTGCTGGTGGACGAGGTCCACTGAGCTGCGCAAGCGGGCGTTGCAGCATCCGCAATGGACTTTGCGCATACTGCACACCCCCGGCACGATGACCTGCATGACCGTCTCTGTTCTTGACCTTGCTCCCGTCGTCCCCGTGGTCGTCGTCCGGGACGCCGCCGACGCCGTGCCGCTGGCGCGTGCACTGGTCGCCGGGGGGTTGCCCGCGATCGAGGTGACACTGCGGACGCCGGCCGCGCCGGACGCGATCCGGGCGATCGCCGGCGCGGTGCCGGACGCGGTGGTCGGGGCGGGCACGGTGATCACGCCCGCTCAGGTGACGGAGTCGGTGGCGGCGGGAGCGCGCTTTCTGGTGAGCCCGGGCTGGACGGACGTACTGCTGGAGGCGATGACGGCGTCCGGGGTGCCGTTTCTGCCGGGAGTGTCGACCACGTCGGAGGTCGTGGCGCTGCTTGAGCGTGGGGTGCGGGAGATGAAGTTCTTCCCGGCGCAGGCCGCGGGCGGTACGGCGTATCTGAAGTCGCTCGCCGGGCCGCTGCCGCAGGCGCGGTTCTGCCCGACGGGTGGGATCGGGCTCGCGTCCGCTCCGGAGTATCTGGCGCTGCCCAACGTCGGCTGTGTGGGCGGCAGCTGGATGGTTCCCGAGGACGCGGTGGCGGCGCGGGACTGGGGGCGGATCGAGGAGCTGGCCCGGGAGGCGGCCGGGCTCTAGGGCCTGTCCGGCGGATCATGCCGGAATCGCGGGGTCTGGCACGCACATCTGTGCTGATCAGTCACCGCCCATTGGAGCCGGCCTGATCCGCCGGACAGGCCCTAGCGCAGGTGGGACGTGTTGTTGAGGAGGCGGACGCTGGCGTTGCCGTCGGCGTAGTACGCCACCACCGACAGGGAGGCGGCCGACAGTTCCATGCGGAACAGGGACTCGGGCGGGGCGCCCAGGGCCAGCCGTACGAACGTCTTGATCGGCGTGACGTGCGTGACCAGCAGGACCGTACGGCCCGCGTACGCCGCGACCAGCTTGTCGCGGGTGGCGGCGATCCGGGTGGCGGTCGCCGCGAAGCTCTCGCCGCCGCCGGTCGGTTCGGCGTCCGGGGAGGCGAGCCAGGCGCTCAGATCGTCCGGGTAACGCTCGTGGACCTCGGCGAAGGTGAGCCCCTCCCACGCGCCGAAGTCGGTCTCGCGCAGGCCGTCGTCGAAGCTGACGTCGAGGCCGAGGCGGGCGGCGACGACACCGGCGGTCTCGCGGGTACGGGCGAGGGGAGAGGCGACGATCTCCTGGATCGTCCCGCGCCTCGCCAGCGCTGCGGCCACCCGCTCGGCCTGCTCCCGACCGGCGTCGGAGAGGGAGGGGTCGGTTCCGCCACTGCCCGAGAAACGCTTCTGCGGCGTGAGCGGCGTCTCGCCGTGCCGCAGCAGCACGAAGGTGGCGGGGGCACCGAGATCGGGGGCACCCCAGCCGACGGTCGGCGTGGCCACGGCCCGCGCGGCACGCACATCGGCGTCGGTCTTCGCGGAACCGCTGCCCTGCACACCCTCGGCGGGGGACGCCGTGGAACGGTCCGCCAGCACCGCGCGCACATCGGCGTCAGCCTTCGCGTCACCGCTCCCCCGCGCCACCTCGGCCGGAGAAGCCAGCGCCGCCCGCACACCGGCATCGGCCCTCGCGTCACCGCTCCCCCGCGCCCCCTCAGCCGGAGAAGCCAGCGCCGCACGCACATCCGTGTCAGCCCTCGCGTCGGCCGGAGAAGCCGTGGACCGCTCCGCCAACGCCGCGCGCACTCTCGCCGCGCCCGCTGTGGCGTCCCCCGGCGGGCCCGAGGGCTCGGGAACCGCGGGCTGCGCGGTCGACGTCGCCGTCCACTGTTCGCCGCGTGCGCCCGCGTCCATCGCCTCGTTGGCCAACCGGTCCGCGCGCTTGTTCTGCTCCCGCGGGATCCACTCGTACGTCACCCGCCCGGGCGGGAAGATCCGCGCCGCCTGCGTCGCCAGCGGCTTCATGTCGGGGTGCTTGATCTTCCAGCGGCCCGACATCTGCTCGACGACGAGCTTGGAGTCCATCCGGACGTGCACCCTGGCCGTCGGGTCGAGGGCGTGGGCGGCGCGCAGGCCGGCCAGCAGACCGCGGTACTCGGCGACGTTGTTCGTCGTGGTGCCCAGGTACTCCGCGGCCTCCGCCAGCGTCCGGCCGGTCGCCGCGTCGATCACCACGGCGCCGTAGCCCGCCGGCCCCGGGTTGCCCCGGGAACCCCCGTCGGCCTCGACGATGAACTCCTGCACCCCGTACGCCCCTTACAGCCCCGACTCGGAGGTGCGCACCAGGATGCGGCGGCAGTTCTCGCAGCGGATCACCGTGTCGGGCGCGGCCGAGCGGATCTCGTTCAGCTCGGTGATGGCCAGCTCCTGGCGGCAGCCCTGGCAGGTGCGCTGGTACAGCTTGGCCGCGCCGATGCCGCCCTGCTGCCCGCGCAGCTTGTCGTAGAGCTTCAGCAGGTCGGCGGGGATGGAGCCTGCGATGACCTCGCGTTCCTTGGTGACCGAGGCCGCCTCGCCGTCCAGCGACTCGAACGCGGCGTCCCGGCGGGCGGTGGCGTCGTCGATCTTCGACTGGACGGAGGCAACCCGCTCGGTCAGCTCGCCCACCCGCTCCTGCGCGGACTCGCGGCGCTCCATGACCTCCAGGACGACGTCCTCCAGGTCGCCCTGCCGCTTGGCGAGGGAGGCGATCTCGTGCTGGAGGTTCTCCAGGTCCTTCGGGGAGGTGACGGCGCCGGAGTCGAGGCGCTGCTGGTCGCGGGCGGCGCGCTGGCGCACCTGGTCGACGTCCTGCTCGGCCTTGGTCTGCTCGCGGGCGCAGTCGCTCTCCTCGGTCTGCGCGGCCACGAGGAGGTCGCGCAGCTGGGTGAGGTCCTTGGTCAGCGACTCGATCTCGGCGTGTTCGGGGAGCGACCTCCGCTTGTGCGCCAGCTGCTGGAGGCGGACGTCGAGGTCCTGGACGTCGAGGAGTCGGATCTGGTCGGCGGGCGCGGCGTTCAGTTGGGGGCTCCTGCTGTCGAATCGGGTGAGGCCGCGTGGGCGGTCCAGGGGTCGGTGACCGTCTTGGAGACATGGACGCGCAGGTCCCAGCCGTGGCGGTCGGAGATCTCGTCGAGCTGGGCGGCGGCCAGCTCGCACCAGGGCCATTCGGTGGCCCAGTGCGCCGCGTCGAGCAGCGCGAGGGGGCTGTGGGCGCGGGCCTCGGACGCGGGGTGGTGGCGCAGGTCCGCGGTGAGGAAGGCGTCGACGCCGGCCGCTCGTACGTCGTCGAAGAGGCTGTCGCCGGATCCGCCGCTCACGGCGACCGTACGGACGGTCGCCTCGGGGTCGCCGGCGACGCGGATGCCCTGCGCGGTGGCGGGCAGGCACTGGGCGGCGCGGGCGGCGAGCTCGCGGACGGTCAGCGGATGGTCCAGTTCGCAGACCCGGCCCAGGCCCCGGCGGCCGTCGGGGTCGCTCGGGTCCGGCACCAGGGGTCGTACGACACGAAGGTCCAGCGCGCCGGCCAGCGCGTCGCTGACGCCCGGGTCCGCCGTGTCGGCGTTGGTGTGGGCGACGTGCAGCGCGATGTCGTTCTTGATGAGGGTGTGCACGACGCGGCCCTTGAAGTGGCTCGCCGCGACCGTCGTCGTACCGCGCAGGTAGAGCGGGTGGTGGGTGACCAGCAGGTCGGCGCCCAGCTTCACCGCCTCGTCGACGATCTCCTGCACCGGGTCGACGGCGAACAGGACCCGGGAGACCTCCTGGTCCGGATCGCCCACGACGGTGCCGACCGCATCCCAGGACTCGGCCCGCTCGGCGGGCCACAGCGTCTCCAACGCGGCGATGACTTCAGACAGACGGGGCACGGAAGACAGGCTACCTGGCTGTTCTGCACGGCTGAACCGATGCCGTCGCCGTCCCGCCCAGCACACCCGCCCCCGTCACCTCAGGCAAACCGGCGCGTGGCCACCCTTATGTGTGAAGCGGCCGTCGGGTGGTCCCACGTCTGTGCGTGCGAAAACTAGCGTCGTCGCCGGAGGTGACCGAACGATGACGGCCTGTGCGACGGAGCCTGCCACCGACCAGCACGACGACTGGTCCCGGCCGGCGGGCTGCGTGATCACGGTGGACGGCTCGTACGCCGCACGCCTCGCCTGTAGCGGCGACTCCTGGTTCCCGGAGCGCTGGACACTGGACGGACCCGAGCCGTACGCCGTGCCACTGCCCGGCAACCAGCCCGAGGAGCCCGGCACGGAGGTGCAGCCGATGGGCGACGGACGGGTGCTGATCCGCCGCCTCACCGACGGGCGGCGGCACACCTTCTCCCTGCTGTACCCGACCGGGCCCGGCACCGGCGAACTCCCGCTCGGCGCGGTCGAGTGCCCCGACGACGGCACCCGGCTGCGGCTGCTGCCGCCCGCGCCGGGCGGCGACCGGGCCTACGCCCTCGCCGTCGGCCGGCTCTCCAGTGCTGTGTGGCTGGTGGCGGGCGGCGCCTTCGGGCCGGAGCACCTCGCCGAGATCCCCGGGCGCTGCTCCGGCGGGGTGTGGCTGGACCGGACGGGACGGCTGCTGGCCCTGGACCGGGAGTCCGACGGCCGGACCAAGGCGGTCGTGGTGGATCTGGGGCGGGACGGCGAGGTGTCGCCGCTGCTGCAGATCGCCGCCGACAGCGACGACCGGCTGCTGCTCGCCGACCCCGACAGCGGGCTGCTGCTCATCCGCTCCGACGCGCCCTGTCCGGGCGACGTCGGCAGGCTGGGCTGGGGGGTGCTGGGCAGCACGCTGCCGGTGCGGTTCCCGGAGTGCCTGCGGGTGGCCGCCGACTATGCGATGACGCCGTTCACGATCGAGCCGGGGCAGGTGCTGACCCCGGAGAGCTGCGGGGTCGGTCTGCGCATCGACGGTCCGGCGGGCAGCTGGGGCGGGGTGTGGCGGCCCGCCGACCGGCACGTACGGCATCTCGCCGCGCCCGAGGGGTGGTTGGCGGGCGCCGGGCTGTGGACGAGGGACGGGGTGCTGCGGCTTCCGTACGCCACGGAGACGGTGCCGTGCGGTGTGGCGGCGTGGGCGGTGCCCGGGGAGGCGTCGGCGCCCGCGGACACGGGGGACACGAGCCCGGGGGATCCGGTCCCGGACGGCGCGGCTCGCGCCTTCGCGGAGCCGTCGGAACCGGATCCTCCGGAACCTGTTGCCTCGCGTCCGGTGCCGTTGCAGCAGGCGCCGTTGGCGGGGCGTATGGCGAGTAGGTAACGAAGTAGTGGCGGTCGGCGTGTGCGCCTGGATTCGGCCCGAGGTGTCCCGGTTAAACTCGCTCGGCTGTTTGAAAGATCATGTTGACGGGGTGAATTCTTCCGATGAGCGACGCCAGCACGTCCCAGCCGCTGCCCGCCGACCGCCAGGAGCCCTCCGGCCACGGCCGGCACCGGGGTCCGGTCTCGACGCACGACACCGAGTCGGCTCCTCGCGGACGGCACCGCAAGCCGGTGGAGCAGCAGACCGAGACGGCGGCCTGACGGCACGTCAATCGGCTTGGCCGACGGCCCCGCTCACCCTCGGTGAGCGGGGCCTTCCCATGCCCTACTTCCGTTTCAGCCCCAGCACCTCCACCGCCGCGAACGTCTCCCGCGGCGGGCGGTCCGCGTAGTGCGGAGTGAGCAGCGCATCGAGTTCGTCGTAGGTGAAGGTGTCCTGCTTGCTGTCGAACTGCGCCTGCACCCGCGGTCGTTCGACGACGGCCACCATGCCGCCGTGCACGACGAGCAGCTGCCCGTTGATCCGCGCGGCGGCCGGCGAGGCCAGATAGCCGACGAGCGGGGCGACATGCTCGGGGGCGAGCGGGTCGAGGCCGTCGGCGCCCGTCGGTTGGAAGACGTCCTCGGTCATCCGGGTGCGGGCGCGCGGGCAGATGGCGTTGGCCGTCACGCCGTACTTGGCGAGCGCGAGGGCCGTGGAGGTGGTCAGGCCGACGATTCCGCCCTTGGCCGCCGCGTAGTTGGGCTGTCCCGCGGAACCGGCCAGGAACGCCTCCGAGGAGGTGTTCACGATCCGCCCGAACACCGGCCCGCCTGCCGCCTTGGACCGCTCGCGCCAGTGCGCGGCGGCAAACCGGGTGGTGTTGAAGTGGCCCTTGAGGTGGACCCGGATGACCGAGTCCCACTCGTCCTCCGCCATGGAGAAGACCATACGGTCGCGCAGGATGCCCGCGTTGTTGATCAGGACGTCCAGCTTTCCGAACGTGTCGATCGCCAACTCAACCAGTTGACCGGCCTCTTGGAAGTCGGCGACGTCCCCGGTGTGCGCGACGGCTGTGCCGCCCGCCGCCCGGATCTCGGCGACGACCTCCTCGGCGGGTCCGGTGGACGCTTCCCCGGTGCCGTCCCGCCCTGGCTGTCCGTAGTCGTTGACGACGACGGCGGCGCCGAGCCGGGCCAGTTCCAGCGCCTCGGCCCGGCCGAGCCCTCGTCCGGCGCCGGTGACGATCGCGGACAGTCCCTCGAGTGGCAGTGACATGAGGCCCCTTCGGCTCGGATTCGGCTCAGATCTCGATGCAGGTACGCAGCGCGGTGCCGGTACGCATCTGGTCGAGGGCCTCGTTGATCTCGGTGAGCGGCACCCGGTGGGTGATCAGTCCGACCAGGTCGATGCGGCCGGCGCGCCACAGGGCGATGGTCCGCTCGTAGGAGCGCAGGACGTCTCCGCCGCCGTACATCGAGGGCAGGATCCGCTTCTCGTCGAAGAACAGCTCGAACATGTTGAGCTGGAGGAAGTCGTCCATGGCTCCGGCGCCGACGACGACGAGGGTGCCGCCGCGCCGGGTGTTCTCGTACGCCGTGCGGGCGGTGGCCGACCTGCCGACGACCTCGAAG
>NZ_JBQQCE010000136.1:0-21475 GCF_052245645.1 Streptomyces sp. KR55
AAGCCGCGACCGCGCCCCGTCCGTGCAGATCCCGATGGTCTGGCCGCCTCCACTGTCGTACGGCGAAACCCGCGCCGAATCCGCCCGTCTGCTGCCCGGCTCGACCCTGCGCCGCCTGCTGTTCTGGCGGTATCTGCTGGTGTACCGGGCTTGAGGGATGTCTCTTCGCGGGGGCGCCGCCCGCAGCAGCGATCGCCCCCGCCAAGTCCAGGGCGGGGGCGACGGATTCTGTCCTGTTCGTCAGCCCTTCGGGCCCAGGTCCGCCCGGCCGAACAACAGGGCGTAGCCCGGCGGGAGTTGCTTCAGGATGCGGTCGGTCAGGGGGTCGCCGATCAGGGGTGGCAGGACGCTCAGGACCGAGCTCACGTCCCAGCGGGCCGTGGCCGGGGTGGCGCCCTCGATGCGGGCTGCCACCGAGTCGACGAACTCCGCTGCCGTCAGGGGGCGGGTCGCCGCGATCTGGGAGGCGATGACATCAGCCGCCTCTTCCGGGAGGGCTCGGGCCAGGGCCACTCGTTCGTCGCCCGTGACGTGGCCGCCCAGGGTGGAGAGGACGATGCGGGTGATGCGTTCGGCTTCCGCGCTCGTCGTGTACCGGCCCGCGTCCCGTACCGCCTCGACCAGGGCCGTCCAGCCGTCGCTCGCCGGGCGGCGCCGCGGTGCCGGTGCGGGGTGGGGGTTGGTGACGGGTGCGGGCGTCGTCGGGGTCGGCACCGTCGTCCTGGTCATCGTGCGACTCCTCCTCCGGTCCGATGGGTCCGATGGGCACAGGGGACGCGTCCCGCGGACGGCATACGGCGTACGGGGTCCGCGGGACGCTCTGCGTCGGCTGCGGCGGTCAGCTGCTGATCTGCTTGCGGCTGTCACCGCCGGTGATCTGGATGCGGCGCGGCTTCGCCTGCTCCGCCACGGGGATGCGCAGGGTCAGGACGCCGGCTTCGTACGAGGCGTCGATGCGTTCCGTGTCGAGCGTGTCGCCGAGGAAGAGCTGGCGGGTGAAGCTGCCCGTGGGGCGCTCGGCGACGATCATTTCCGCGCCCTCGGGGGCGGGGGAACGGCGCTCGGCGCGGACGTTCAGGACGTTGCGTTCGACGTCCAGCTCGATCGTCTCGGGGTCGATGCCGGGCAGGTCGAAGTGGACGAGGAAGTCGTCCCCGGCCCGGTAGGCGTCCATCGGCATCGCGGCTGGGCGGGTGGGGCCGAAGAGCTGCTGCGCGAGTCGGTCGAACTCACGGAACGGGTCGGTGCGCATGAGCATCACGGGTCACTCCTTTCCTGAAGGGGCTGGGGTGCGATGCCCTACGGCTTCTTATATAGCTCCGGGGATAAAACTTGACAAGCCCCGACTCAGGTTCAGTGCTGCGGTGCAGGTGAGCGTTAGCCTCGGTGCAGCAGACCCTCGTACGCAGGAGGCACGGATGGCCAGGATTCCCAGCGCACTCGTCGCCGCGAGCGGGCTCGTCGGTGGGTACGGCGTCGCCCGCTGGACGAAGAAGCGGCAGCTCGGCGGGGCCGTACTGGCCGTCGCGGGGGCCGCGGCAGCGCAGCAGTGGCGGGAGCGGGCCGGCGGGAAGGCCGCGGGGGCGCTGACCGCCGCGTACGTCACCGCCTTCGGTGCGTCCCATCCGCTGGCCAAGAAGGTGGGCGCCTGGCCCGCCGTGTTCGGGGTGGCGGGGGCCGTTGCCCTCGCGTCCTGGGCCGTCGCCGACCGGCGGGCGTGAGCCCTGGATCCCTACGGCCACCGCGCCGACCGGCGGGCGCCCCAGTTTTTGTTATCGCCCCCGCCCCCGCACGTCTCCTCACCGTCCCCGCGCAAGCACGCCACCGACGACGTTGAGGTACGACGACGTGACACGACAGATCAGCCGACGGACCATGTTCAAGGCAACCGGTGCCGCAGCCGGAGCCGTCGGCATGAGTACGGTCCTCGCGCCGGCCCCCGCGACCGCCGCCCCCGCCGCCTTCGCCCACCCGGGCCTCCTGCACACCCGCGCCGACCTGGACCGTATGGCCGCGAAGGTCAAGGCGGGCGCCGCGCCCTACACCGCCGGGTTCGCCAAGCTGACCGCCAACCGGCATGCACAGAGCGGCTGGACGGCCAACCCGCAGGCCACCGTCTACCGAGGGGCGGGCAGCCCGCAGAACTACACGATCCTCTACAACGACATCCACGCCGCCTACCAGAACGCCCTGCGCGCACACGTCTCCGGCGACACCGCGCACGCCGACACCGCGGTCGCCATCCTCAACGCGTGGTCGGCGAAACTGACGTCGATCAGCGGCTCCGCCGACCGGTTCCTCGCCGCCGGCATCTACGGCTACCAGTTCGCCAACGCCGCCGAACTCGTCCGTGACCACGACGGGTTCGAGCTTGCGCGGTTCCAGAAGATGATGCGGGAGGTGTTCCTTCCGCTCAGTGACGACTTCCTCGTCAATCACAACGGCGCCTACGTCACCAACTACTGGACCAACTGGGACCTCACCGCGATGGCCTGCGTCCTGGCCACCGGGATCTTCTGCGACGACCGGGATGCAGTCGACCGGGCCGTCGAGTACTTCAAGAACGGCGCCGGTCTGGGGTCCATCAAGAACGCCATCCCCGTGGTGCACGACGACGGGCTCGCCGAGTGGGTCGAGGCCGGGCGGGATCAGGGGCATGCGCTGCTCGGGATCGGGCTGATGGGGACGTTCTGCGAGATGGCGTGGAACCAGGGGGTCGACCTGTACGGGTACGACGACAACCGGTTCCTCAAGGGGGCGCAGTACGTGGCCAAGTGGAGCCTCGGCGGGGATGTGCCGTATACCGCGAACACGCGCAAGAAGGGGGCGATCAACGGGTGGTCCGGGTCCGAGACGGCGAGTGAGGCTGCGGGGGTTGATCCGGCGATGACTCGTCCGATCTGGGCGATGATCGCTAACCACTACACCAAGCGGCGGGGGCTGGATGCGTCGTACGTCACGCAGATTGCCGCCAAGGCTGCGCCTGAGGGGGGTGGAGGGGACTACGGGCCCAACAGTGGGGGGTACGACCAGTTGGGGTTCGGGACGTTGGCGTTCACTCGGGATCGGGGGGAGGTTGGGGCGTCCTCCTCGCCTACGCCTACGCCGGGCGGTACAGCGTCCGAGGCGGCGTCCTCGGCTCCCTCCGGGCAGCCGTCGCCGGCCGGCGCATCTCCGTCCGCCTCGGCCGCTGCGGGCGGTGACCTGGCCGCTACCGGCTCCGGGGACGTTGCGGGTTGGGCGGCCGCCACCGGTGTCACCGCCCTCGCGGGCGGGCTGCTTCTGCTGCGCCGCCGGGGGCGTGCGGGCGGCAGGGCTCGATAGGCGCCCGGCGTGGGTGCGGGCGGGTGGGGTTCGCTCGCCCGCACTACGGGGTGCCGCTGCGCCCACCCGTGCCGCCCTGGGGGTCCCCCCTCTGGGGGAGGCACGACTGCCCGCAGCTACGACGGGACGGCGGCGCGGCTGCCCGCAGCTGCGTTCACGCTCCTAGCGCGTGCGTCACCGTGTAGATCAACAACCCCGCCAGTGAGCCCACCACCGTGCCGTTGATGCGGATGAACTGCAGGTCGCGGCCGATGTTGGCCTCGATCTTTTTCGTGGTGTGTTCGGCGTCCCAGCTGGCCACGGTGTCTGTGATCAGGGAGGTGATCTCCTTGCGGTATGTCGTCACGACGTGCACCGCGGCGTCCTCGACCCAGCTGTCGACCTTGCCCTGGATCTTCGGTTCGGTGGCCATGCGGGCGCCCAGCGAGAGGAGGGACGCCCGTACCCGCAGGCGTAGCTCGCTGCGCTCGTCCTCGGCCGCGGCCACGATCATGGAGCGTACAGCGGTCCAGGCGGAGGCGATCAGGTCCTGGACCTCGCCGCGGCCCAGCACCTCGCCCTTGAGCCGCTCCACACGCGCGCGGGTGTCGGTGTCGGACTGCAGGTCGGAGGCGAAGTCGGTGAGGAAGCGGTCGAGGGTGCCGCGCGCCGGGTGGGAGGGCATGTCGCGCATCTCGGTGACGAAGCGCAGCAGCTCCTTGTAGACCCGTTCGCCGACCTTCTTGTCGACGAACCGCGGGGTCCAGCCGGGCGCGCCGCCCTGCACGGCGTCCATGACCTGCTCGTCGTGCAGCACCAGCCAGTCGTGCGCACGGGAGACGACGAGGTCGACGACGCGTTTGTGGCCGCCGTCGAGGACGATCTTCTCCAGCATCTTGCCTATGCCGGGCGCGATCTCCTGGATGTTGGCCCGCCGGGTGATCGCCTCGCCGACCACGGCCTGGACGTCGGAGTCGCGCAGCACGGTCAGGGCGCCTCTGAGGGCCGTCGCCAGCTCGGCGGTGACCCGGTCGGCGTTCTGCGGCTCGGCGAGCCAGGCGCCGAGGCGGCTGCCGATGCCGACGGCGCGCAGCCGCTGTCGTACGACGGCCTCGGAGAGGAAGTTCTCGCCGACGAAGTCGCCCAGCGTGACGCCCAGCTGGTCCTTCTTGGTGGGGATGATCGCGGTGTGCGGGATGGGGATGCCGAGCGGGTGGCGGAAGAGGGCGGTGACCGCGAACCAGTCGGCGAGCGCACCGACCATGCCGGCCTCGGCGGCCGCCGCGACATAGGCCGCCCAGGGGCCTGCGCCCGCGTTCGACGCCCACTTGGCGAGGACGTACACCACGGCCACGAACAGCAGCAGGCCGGTCGCGGTGAGTTTCATCCGGCGCACCCCGCGCTGCTTCTCCTCGTCGGCGGGGCTGAAGGTCGTCATGGCACGGACCGCCGAGGCGGGAACACTGCCGCGAGCTCCGGCGCGGTTACCGGCGGTGTCGGGCTGGGCATGCTGCTTTACGGCAGCTGCTCCGGTTTCACCGTGTTCTTCCGGATTCGTACGGTCCATCCACTCCACCCGTTCACGATCCCCCACAGCAACATTGTCCCTTCCTGACCGACTCCTGGAACGAAGGAAGAGTTCCCGGCGTCCTTCCGGGCGGGGAAGCTCAACTGTGAACTCTCGTGGCCCGAAGGGGGGACCCGGTCAACTTCCCGCAGCTCCATGCCGCATCATGGGGTGATCAACATCGGAGCCCCGGGCTCCATTTCGCCCGAGGAGAAACGCACCGCATGACCAGGCGTCATCACGGTTATGCCTTGCTCAGCGCGATCATCGCTCTGATCGTGGGACTGTCGGTCGCCATCTACGTCGGAGTGGCCTCCGACAACGGCACCGCCCAGCGCACGGTCGCAGGCCCCCGCCCCCACAACTCCGCCGCCCCGGCCTCCACCGGCATCTGGGTCGGCTCCTGGTCGACGTCCCCGGCCGCCGCCGAACCCGGCACCGAGACGGCCGGACTGACCGACCGCTCGGTGCGCAACGTCGTACACGCGAGTGTCGGCGGTACGAGCGCCCGGATCACGCTGTCCAACCTCTACGGCCGGCAGCCGCTGACCATCACCCACGCGACGATCGCCCTCGCCGCCGCCGACGACAGCGCGGCCGCCGCGGCCGACACGATGCGGCGGCTGACGTTCAACGGCACCACCACGGTCGTCGTCCCGGCCGGCCGGCAGGTGGTGAGCGACGCCGCGCGCCTGACCATCCCGCCCGACAGCGACGTCCTGGTCACCACCTACTCCCCCGCCGAGCCCGGGCCGGTCACCGTCCACGCGCATGCGCGCCAGATCTCCTACGCCGCACAGGGCGACTACGCCGAGGACGTCACCGGCGCCCCCTACACCGAACAGGTCGAGTCCTGGCGGTACCTGACCGCGCTGGACGTGCTCAGCAGGGAGTCCGACGGCACCCTGGTCGCCTTCGGCGACTCCCTCACCGAGGGGCACTCCTCGACGGTGGGCGCCAACCTGCGCTGGACCGACGTCCTCGCCCAGCGGCTGCGCGAGGCGGCCGACGCCGGGCAGGACGTGCCCCGCTACGGTGTCGTCAACCAGGGCATCGGCGGCAACCGCGTCCTGACCGGCGGCAACGGCCGGCCCGCAGACAACCCCAGCGGGCTCAACCGTTTCTCCCGGGACGTCCTGGGCCGTACGAACGTCAAGGTCGTCGTCATCGGCCTCGGCGTCAACGACATCCTGCGCAACCCTCCGGTCACCGACCCCGACCAGATCCTCGACGGCCTGCGCACTCTGGTCCGCCAGGCGCACGCCAACGGCATCAAGGTCGTCGGCGCGACCCTGATGCCGTTCCAGGGGCACCGCGGCTATACCGACGCCCGTGAAGCCATACGGCAGGAGATCAACGCCGAGATCCGTTCGGGGCGGGTGTTCGATGCGGTCGTCGACTTCGACGAGGCGCTGCGGGATCCGTACAACCCGCGCAAGTTCCGCTCCGACTATGACTCGGGCGATCATCTGCACCCCAACGACAAGGGGTATGCGCGGATGGCGGAGCAGTTCGACCTCGAGGACCTGAAGGGGGCGGCGCCGGCGCAGCTGTAACGCGTCAATCCGCGGGCAGTCGTGCCGCTGGGGCGGCACGGGTGGGCGCGGGCGGCACCCCGTCAGCGCCGGGCAGCGCATCCCACCCCCGCCCAGCACCAACGCCGCTCAGTCCTCCAGCCGGCGCCGCTTCTCCCGCCGCTCCTCATGCAGGTCGCGCACGAAATCGCGATGCCCCTCGACCATCTTGCGATGCGCCTCCGCGACATCCTCGTGGAACGACGCGTGCAGATCCCGCATCGCAGCCTTGCGCTCCAGCCTCTCCCGCCGCCGTTCCTCCTTCAGCCGCCGCCGCTCGGCCCGGGTCAGCTTCCGTTCCACACCGACCCCGCCCCAGAAGGCGAACCCGGAGACGATCACCCGCGGGGCGCCGGGGTCGCCCGGCACGCCCTCCTCCCGGTGGTCGAAGCCGCCCATGATCCCGATGCCGCGCACCACGACCTCGACGCCGGGCGGCACGATGACGTTCACCCCGCCCATGATCGTGACGCAGTTGATCTCGACCTCGCGGTCGGCGAAGTTCGCCTCGCGCAGATCGATCTCGCCGCCGCCCCAGAAGGCGAAGCTGGTGAACCGCTTCGGCACGGTCCAGCGCCCCTTGCGCTGAAATCCCGACATCACGGCGACACCCCACGTCGACGTGCCCTCGCCGCCGACGATCCGCTCCGCCCAACTCCCGCTCTCCGCAGGCTCCTTGACCAGCGAGACCGAGGGGGCCGGGGCGCCGCCGGCGACCGGCAGGTCGCGGGTGATCGGCGCCAGCTCGCCGTACGTCCGTGCCTGGTACGTCGCCTCCAGCCGTTCCTCGAACTCCGCCATGTCCAGCCGGCCCTCCGCGAGGGCGTCCCGCAGGACCTCGGCAACCCGCTCACGATCGGCGTCGGAGGCACGCAGCTCCGGGGCATCGTCGGTCATGCACAGCAGCGTACGTTTTCCCCGCCCCGGAGACTATGCGCTCAGCGCATCCCCGCCGCCTGCACGGTGCCCTATGCGATCGCCCGGTCCGCGTACATGCGCGCGATCACCGCCTCGATGTCCGGCTCCCGCACCGACAGGTCCACCAGCGGATACTCCGCCGCGATCCGCGCCACCAGCGGCGCCGCGGACTGCGCCGCCGGGAAGGCCAGCCACTGCCGCGGCCCCTCCACCCGTACCACCCGGGCCGGTGCCGGCGCGTCGATCGGCGGCAGCTCGCGCTCCAGGTCCACGACCAGGGTCCGCTCGCTCTCCCCCGCCTCGTGCAGGCCGACCAGCGGGCCGTCGTACATCAGACGGCCGTGGTCGATGACCATCACCCGTGAGCAGAGCTGCTCGATGTCCTGGAGGTCGTGCGTGGTCAGCAGCACCGTCGTCCCGCGCTCGGTGTTCAGCTCGCGCAGGAACTCCCGCACCCTGGCCTTGGAGATGACGTCCAGGCCGATGGTCGGCTCGTCGAGGTAGAGCACCTCGGGGTCGTGCAGCAGGGCGGCCGCGATGTCGCCGCGCATCCGCTGGCCGAGGGAGAGTTGCCGTACCGGCACGTCCAACAGGGCGTCCAGCTGCAGCAGTTCCACGCACTGTTCGAGGTTCGACCGGTAACGGGCGTCCGGGATCCGGTACATGCGGTGCATCAGCTTGTACGAGTCGATCAGCGGCAGGTCCCACCACAGCGTCGTCCGCTGCCCGAACACCACCCCTATGCGGTGCGCGAGCCGCGTCCGCTCACGGGAAGGGTCGATACCGGCCACCCGCAGCCGCCCGCCGCTCGGGGTCAGGATGCCGGTCAGCATCTTGATCGTGGTCGACTTGCCTGCGCCGTTCGGCCCGATGTAGCCGACCATCTCGCCGCGCGCCACCGAGAACGACAGCGAGTCGACGGCCCGCACCTGACGCCGCTCCCACCTGAGGAAACCGGTCTTCTTCCGCACGTCGAAGACCTTCTCGACCCGGTCGAGTTCGATGAAGCCACCACCAGTCAACGGTCTAACTCCCTGTGCTTCGATACGACTTCAGCCCCGCCCGCCACGCCATCCCCGCGAGCGCACAGCACCCCACCGCCACCAGCGGCGGCGAGAACGCCACCCATGTCGGCAGGTCCAGCGGATACGGCCGCCCCAGCACATAACTCGCAGGCAGCCAGTTGACGAAGGCCAGCGGCAGCACGAAGGTCACCCCGCGCACCAGCTCCTTGCCGAACACGGTCGGCGGGTACTGGAGCAGCGTCGTACCGCCGTAGGTGAACGCGTTCTGCACCTCGGAGGCGTCCTGCGCCACGAACTGGAAGGCCGCGCCCCCGACGAACACCGCACAGAAGATCACCGCCCCGCTGACCAGCATCACCGGCATCAGCAGCACCTTCAGCGGCGTCCAGTCGATGTCCACCGTCGCCAGCGCGTAGCCGAGCACCAGCGCCCCCTGGGTGACCCGGCCCAGGCGGCGCAGCCCGAAACGGTCCGCGGCGACCTGCGCGAGCACCGGCGCCGGCCGCACCAGCAGCGTGTCCAGCGTGCCGTCCCGCACCCGGCGCCCCAGCCGGTCCATCGACCCGATCGCCAGGTCGGCCAGCCCGAAAGCGACGCTGGACAGGCCGTACAGGAAAGCGATCTCGGGCAGCGCATAACCGCCGAGCGCCTCCACGCGGGAGAACATCAGCAGGATCGCGACGAAGTCCAGCGACGTCGCCGCGAAGTTGCCGACCGTGGTCATGACGAAGGAGGCCCGGTACGCCATCGTCGAGCGGATCCACATCGCGACGATCAGGCCGTACGCCCGCAGCCCCTCCGCCACCCGGCCGCGCTCACCCACCCTGCACCACCACCCGTCGCGTCGCCGCCGACTGCACCAGCCGCCCCGCCGCCAGCAGCGCAACCGCCCACACACCCTGGAACGCGAACGTGCCCAGCGGATCGGCCCGCCCCAGCAGCACATCCGCCGGCGCCTGCAGCAGCGACGACCACGGCAGCACCCGTACGATCTCGCCCAGCAGCCCCGGGAAGACGTTCAGCGGCAGCAGCATCCCCGAACAGAAGAACCCCAGCAGCCACGCCATCTGCACCACCCCGGTGCCGTCCATCAGCCAGAACGCGCTCAGCGCCACCAGGTACCGGATCCCGAAACTGACCACCATCCCGAACAGCACCGCCAGCAGAAAACCCGCCCACGTCACCGGATCCGACGGCAGCGCGACATCGAAGACCAGCGCCCCGAACGCGAACGGCACCACCCCACGCCCCAGCAGCTGGAACAACGCCCGGCCCAAGTCGCCTGCCAGCCACCACAGTTGGAGGTCGGCCGGCCGGTAGAGGTCGATCGCCACATCACCCGTACGGATACGCTCGATCAACTCGTCCTCGAAGCCGCCACCCCCGATCGAGAGCGTCGACAACAGCGCCTGCCCCAGCCACACATAGGTGACGGCCTGCGCCTGGTCGTACCCGCCGAGCTGCGGCCTCTCCTCCCACAGCGCCAGGTACGTGTAGACGAGGATCAGCCCGAAGACGGTGTTGGTGAACACCCCGGCGACCGTAGCCACCCGGTACGTCGCGTATCGTCGGAAACCTCCCACCGCGACGGCCACGTACAACCGTCCCGCGCCCACACCCACCACCATCCCGACCGCGTCCGGCACCGAAGCGCAGGAGCCTAGTACGCGGCCGATCCCGGCGGCCACGCAATTTCCGGGCAAGACGCGTGCCGGGAACCGGGAACGGAACGCTTGGTGCGAGAGTCTTCAACAGGGGGCGCAGAAGACGTACGAGGGCGTACAGGATCGTACGGGATCGTACGAGGAGAAATTCGTACCGGAACGTACGAGGAAAACAGGAGTCCGTGCACGACATGAGCCACGAGCCGCAGCCGCAGCCGCCGACCCAGGGCGCGACCGGGGACGGCAAGGCCAAGCGGCCCAAGCGCACCGGCTGGCGCCGGATCATCCCCACCTGGCGCATGGTGCTCGGCACCTTCGTCCTCGGCGTCCTGCTGGTGATCGGCCTGTTCTTCCTCGGCTACTCACTGGTCAAGATCCCGCCGGCGAACGCCCTCGCCACCAAGCAGAGCAACGTCTACCTCTACGCAGACGGCTCCCAACTCGCCCGGGACGGCGAGGTCAACCGGGAGAACGTCACCCTCGCCCAGATCTCCAAGGACGCCCAGCACGCCGTACTGGCCGCCGAGGACCGCGACTTCTACACCGAGTCCGCCATCGACCCGAAGGCGATGCTCCGCGCGGCCTGGAACACCGCCACCGGCAAGGGCAAGCAGTCCGGCTCCACGATCACCCAGCAGTACGTCAAGAACTACTACCTCGCCCAGGAACAGACCCTCACCCGCAAGGTGAAGGAGTTCTTCATCTCGATCAAGCTCGATCAGGAGAAGAGCAAGGACGACATCCTGGAGGGCTACCTCAACACCAGCTACTTCGGCCGCAACGCCTACGGCATCCAGGCCGCCGCCCACGCCTACTACGGCATGGACGCCACCGACCTCGACCCCGCCCGCGGCGCCTACCTCGCCGCACTGCTCAACGCGCCCAGCGAGTACGACGTCGTCGCCAACCCGCAGAACAAGCCCGCTGCCGAGGCCCGTTGGAACTACGTCCTCGACGGCATGGTCAAGGAAGGCTGGCTCAGCCGCTCCGAGCGGGCCGGCCTGAAGTTCCCGATGCCGAAGGAGCCCACCGTCTCCACCGGCATGTCCGGGCAGCGCGGCTACGTCGTCGACGCGATCAAGCAGTACCTCACCGAGAACAAGATCGTCGACCGGGACGAGCTCGAAAGGGGCGGCTACCGCATCACCACCACCCTGGAAAAGCCCCGCCAGGACGCCTTCGTCAAAGCCGTGAACGACCAGCTGATGTCCAAGCTCGACACGAAGAACCGCAAGGTCGACACCTACGTCCGCGCGGGCGGCGCCGCCGTCGACCCCAAGACCGGCAAGGTCGTCGCCATGTACGGCGGCATCGACTACGTCAAGCAGTACACCAACGGCGCCACCCGCCGGGACTTCCAGGTCGGCTCCACCTTCAAACCGTTCGTGTTCACCTCGGCCGTCGAGAACGACTCCACCACCCGGAACGGCACACCGATCACCCCCAACACGTACTACGACGGGACGAACAAGCGCCCGGTCCAGGGCTGGACCGGCGCCTACGCCCCCGAGAACGAGGACCAGAAGTCGTACGGCGACATCACCGTCCGCGAGGCCACCGACAAGTCCGTCAACGCGGTGTACGCACAGATGGCCGTCGACGTCGGCCCCGACAAGGTCGAACAGACCGCGATCGACCTCGGCCTGCCGTCCGCCACCCCGGACATGGACCCGTACCCGTCGATCGCCCTCGGCGTGGCCACCGCCAGTGTCCTCGACATGGCCGAGGCGTACGCCACCCTCGCCAACCACGGCGAGCACGGCACGTACACCATGATCGAGAAGATCACCAAGGACGGCACCGAGGTGATCGAACTGCCCGCACGCCAGACCCACCAGGCCGTCAGCCGCGAAGCCGCCGACACCACGACGTCCGTCCTGCAGAGCGTCGTCGAGAACGGCACCGCCACCGCCGCCCAGGCCGCCGGCCGCCCGGCCGCGGGCAAGACCGGCACCGCGGAGGAGGACACCGCCGCCTGGTTCGCCGGCTACACCCCCGACCTCGCCACCGTCGTCGCCGTCATGGGCCAGGACCCCGTCACGGCCGACCACATGCCGCTCTACGGCGCGATGGGCCTGGACCGCGTCAACGGCGGCGGCGCGCCCGCCGACATCTGGGCCCAGTTCACCAAGGACGCCCTCGAAGGCACCCCGCCCACCGACTTCAACCTCCAGCTCCAGGACGGCGCCGAGGAATGGGACCTGCCCGAGATCCCGCCCTCCCAGAACCCCGGCACCGACACCCCCACCGACGGTGCCACACCGAGCGACGACGCCGACCAGGAGAGCCCGGACGAGACCCCGGGCGACACGACCACCGACGGCGGAACGACCGGCGACGGCGGCACGACGACCGGCGGCACACCCACGGACGGAACGACCGGCGACACCACGACGGGCGGCACCCCCACGGACGGGGGCACGACAACCGACGGCGGCACCACGACCGACGGCGGAACCACCACGGGCGGCGGCGACACGACCACGGGCGGCACGACCGGCGGCACGACGGGAGGCACCACCGGCGGCGGAACGACGACGGGCTCCGCGAACGCGGGCCCGCAGTACACGATCAGACTCTGAGCGAACCGTGAACGAAAAGAGGCTGGTGACAACAGTCACCAGCCTCTGACAGGTGCGGACCTACAGGTACAGCCCGGTCGAATCCTCCGACCCCTCGAACCGGTCCGCCGCCACTGCATGCAGGTCGCGCTCGCGCATCAGCACATACGCGATACCCCGCACCTCCACCTCGGCACGGTCCTCCGGGTCGTACAGCACCCGGTCGCCCGGCTCGACGGTCCGTACGTTCTGCCCCACCGCGACAACCTCCGCCCACGCCAGCCGACGGCCCACGGCCGCCGTGGCGGGAATCAGGATGCCGCCACCGGAACGCCGCTCGCCCTCGCTGGTGTCCTGCCGCACGAGCACACGGTCGTGCAGCATCCGGATGGGCAGCTTGTCGGGATGGGTGCTGTGGTCGTTTCTGTTGGAGCTCACGCCTTTGAACCTACCTGCCATCGAAGCGTTCGTCCGCGGGAGGGTCAGCGGTTCCGCCGCCGGGTACCCAGCACGAGCAGCCCCACGACCCCGACGGCCACGAGCGCGACGGGCAGCACACGCTCCATCCGAGGCGCGCCCTCCTCATCGACGAACTGCCCCTTCACATCACTCACCACCCGGTTGACCTGCACATATGCCCGCCCGAGGGTGTGATCGACATTCGACACGACCTTGGCCTTGGCGTCCCCGACGATCGTCTTCGGATGCACCCGCACCCCGATCTCGTCGAGCGTCTCGGCCAGCCTCTCGCGGCGGTGCCTGATGTCCGCCTCGATCTGCGCCGGGGTTCTGGTGTCCGACGTGTCCGCCACCGTACGGCCTCCGAAGTCTGCTGATGCTTGTTCCGGACAGTCTGTCAGTTCTTCGGGCGACCGCACCGTCAGGACCCCCGGTTACGCTAGCCCGATGAGTGAGCGACTCCAGCCCGGGGACGTGGCCCCCGCCTTCACCCTCCCCGACGCCGACGGCAACGAGATCTCCCTGTCGGACCACAAGGGCCGCAAGGTCATCGTCTACTTCTACCCGGCCGCCCTGACCCCCGGCTGCACGAAGCAGGCCTGCGACTTCACCGACAACCTCGACGTCCTGGCCGCCGCCGGCTACGACGTCATCGGCATCTCGCCGGACAAGCCCGAGAAGCTGGCGAAGTTCCGCGAGAAGGAATCCCTGAAGATCACCCTGGCCGGCGACCCCGACAAGACCGTCATCGAGGCCTACGGCGCCTACGGCGAGAAGAAGAACTACGGCAAGACGTACATGGGCGTCATCCGCTCCACGGTCGTCGTCGACGAGGAGGGCAAGGTCGAGCGCGCGCTCTACAACGTGCGGGCGACGGGTCACGTGGCCAAGATCATCAAGGATCTGGGCATCTGAGGGAACTGCCCGGCCGGTAGCATGGGCGGGCACGCGGCCGTTGCTGAATGGTATAAGCAGAGGTTTTAGGTGCCTCGGGGCATTTGCCCATGTGGGTTCGACTCCCATCGGCCGCACGCGCGTAGGGGCCGTCCAGCTGGACGGCCCCTCTTGCGGTCCTCAGCCCAACAACTCCCGCACCACCGGCACCAACGCCCGGAACGCCTTCCCCCGATGGCTGATCGCGTTCTTCTCCTCCGGGCTCAGCTCCGCGCACGTCCGCGTCTCACCCTCCGGCTGGAGGATCGGGTCGTAGCCGAAGCCGCCTGTGCCAGCGGGGGCGTGGCGCAGCACCCCCCGCAACTGTCCCTCGACCACCCGCTCCGTGCCGTCCGGCAGGGCCAGCGCCGCCGCGCAGGCGAAGTGGGCCCCCCGATGCTCGTCGGCGATGTCGGCCAGCTGGGCCAGGAGCAGTTCCAGGTTGGCCTTGTCGTCGCCGTGGCGGCCTGACCAGCGGGCGGAGAAGATGCCGGGGGCGCCGTTCAGGACGTCGACGCAGAGGCCTGAGTCGTCGGCGACGGCGGGGAGGCCGGTGGCCTGGGCCAGGGCGTGGGCCTTCAGGAGGGCGTTTTCGGCGAAGGTGACGCCTGTTTCCTTGACGTCGGGGATGCCGGGGTAGGCGTCCGCGCCGACGAGGTCGTGCGGGAGACCTGCGTCGGCGAGGATGGCCTTCAGTTCGGTGATCTTTCCGGCGTTGCGGGTGGCGAGGATCAAGCGGGTCATGCCCCTCAGTATCCCGGCCTCGCTGTCGCGCTGGTTACGGCGTGCAGACCTTGGTCAGTTCGCCGGCCGCGTCCGTGACGGGGCTGATGTCGGGGGTCTCGTCGCCGTTCTCGATGGCGGTGCGGACGTTGGTGACGGCCTTCTCGAGGTCGTCGACCGCCTTGTTGACGTCGGCGTTGTCGGTCTTGTCGCCGATTTCGCCGAGGTTCTGCTCGATGGAGTCGAGGGATTCGTCGAGCTGGGTCGGGTCGTTGGCCGCGTTGTCGACGGCCTGCTGGAGGTCGGTGACGCTGTCGGCGATGGCGTCGGCGGTCTGGACGCAGTCGAGTGCCTTGTCGACGGCGTCGCAGCCGGTGGTCAGTCCGGCGGTCAGCGCCATCGCCGCCAGGGTGGTGGCGACGGCGGCGGTACGGCGTCGGCGGCGGCTCGCGGCCATGGAACGGTCCCTCCCTTGGTTGGGCCCGACGGGCCCGGTCAGCTGGCCGGGCGCACAGGGATGAGCCGTGCGCCCGTATCTCTTCAGACGCGGTGGCGGTGGGCGTGGTTGCCCGCTCCGACCACGTGTCTTGGTACGCCCTTTACTTTTCGACGGGGGTTTCGAGCGCGGCGCGCTGCAGTGCTGCCAGTTCGGTGCAGCCGGCGACGGCGAGGTCGAGCAGGGCGTTGAGTTCATCGCGGGCGAAGGGTTCGGCTTCGGCGGTGCCCTGGACTTCGACGAAGCGTCCGTCGCCGGTGCAGACGACGTTCATGTCGGTCTCGGCGCGGACGTCTTCCTCGTAGCAGAGGTCGAGCAGCGGGATGCCGCCGACGATGCCGACGGAGACGGCAGAGACGGTGCCGGTGAGCGGGTTGCGGCCGGGCTTGACGAGCTTTTTCTTCTGCGCCCAGGACACGGCGTCGGCGAGGGCGACGTAGGCGCCGGTGATGGCGGCGGTGCGGGTGCCGCCGTCGGCCTGGAGTACGTCGCAGTCGAGGACGATGGTGTTCTCGCCGAGGGCCTTGTAGTCGATGACGGCGCGCAGGGAGCGGCCGATGAGGCGGGAGATCTCGTGTGTACGGCCGCCGATCTTGCCCTTGACCGATTCGCGGTCGCCGCGGGTGTTGGTGGAGCGGGGCAGCATGGCGTATTCGGCGGTGACCCAGCCTTCGCCGCTGCCTTTGCGCCAGCGCGGGACGCCTTCGGTGACGGAGGCGGTGCAGAAGACCTTGGTGTCGCCGAAGGAGACGAGGACGGAGCCTTCGGCGTGCTTGCTCCAGCCGCGTTCGATGGTGATCGGGCGAAGTTGTTCGGGGGTGCGGCCGTCGATTCGAGACATGAGGTGAGCCTAGCTCGCTATGACCGAGGGGCCCCTTCCGGTGTGGGAAGGGGCCCCTGAGGGTGAGCGGGTGCTCACATCATGTCTTCGATGTCCGCGGCGACGGGGTCGGCGTCGGTGCCGATGACGACCTGGATGGCGGTGCCCATCTTGACGACGCCGTGGGCGCCGGCTCCCTTGAGTGCGGCGTCGTCGACCAGCGAGGCGTCGGCCACCTCGACGCGCAGCCGTGTGATGCAGCCCTCGACCTCTTCGATGTTGTCGATGCCGCCGAGCCCGGCAACGATCTTCTCAGCCTTGCTGGCCATGTCTTTCTCCCTGATCCGGCCTGGTCCGAAGCGCTATGTCGCAGTAACCCACAGTTGGCCCAGCTTCGCGCGCGGTCATGGTGTGCGTACCGAATGATGGCGTCACGACAGCGGAACCTTCCGCCAACTGGTCTACACCAGCTGGGGGGTGGTCGCCAAACCCGGCCCTTCCGGGAGGAGCCCGATGAGTGCCGACAGCGCTGCCAGTCCCGCCCGTGTGCGCTGGAACCGCCTGTTCCAGGGCTTGCAGAAGATGGGGCGCAGTCTTCAGCTCCCGATTGCGGTGCTGCCGGCTGCGGGCATCCTCAAACGGCTCGGCCAGCCGGACGTGTTCGGCGACGAGGGGCTGGGCTGGACCGATGTCTCGAGGGTGATGGCGGGCGCGGGCGAGGCGCTCCTGGACGCTTCGTTGGGGCTGCCGCTGCTGTTCTGTGTGGGTGTGGCCATCGGCATGGCGAAGAAGGCGGACGGGTCGACGGCGCTCGCGGCGGTTGCCGGGTTCCTCGTCTACTACGAGGTGCTGCGCCAGTTCCCGGAGGACTGTCCGGAGGGTTCGCGGGCGGTGGGCGCCGGCTGCCAGGTGGCGGACGGGACGGTGACCGAGTTCACCTACCCGAATCCGGGGGTGTTCGGCGGCATTGTCATGGGGCTGCTGGCGGCTTTCTTCTGGGCGCGTTTTCACCGTACGAAGCTGGTGGACTGGCTCGGTTTCTTCAACGGGCGTCGGCTGGTGCCGATCATCATGGCGTTCGTGGCGATCGCGTTCGCGGTGCTGTGCCTGTGGATCTGGCCGCCCATCGGTGACGCGCTGGAGAGCTTCAGCGACTGGATGAGCGATCTGGGCGTCTGGGGCGCGGGTGTCTTCGGCGTCGCCAACCGCGCGCTGCTGGTGATCGGCCTGCACCAGTTCCTGAACGTGCCCATCTGGTTCCAGTTCGGCACGTACACCAAGCCCGACGGCACGGTCGTGCACGGCGACATCAACATGTTCCTGAACGGCGACCCGGACGCGGGTCAGTTCACATCGGGGTTCTTCCCGATCATGATGTTCGCGCTGCCGGCCGCCGCGCTGGCGATGACGCACTGTGCGCGGCCGAGCCGCCGCAAGGAGGTCGGTGGGCTGATGCTGTCCACTGCCCTGACGTCGTTCGTCACGGGCATCACCGAGCCGATCGAGTACTCGTTCCTCTTCATCGCGCCGGCGCTCTATGCGATCCACGCGTTACTGACGGGTGTGTCGATGGCGGTGACGTGGGGGCTCGGGGTGCACGACGGGTTCAGCTTCTCGGCCGGTCTGATCGACTACGTCATCAACTGGAATCTGGCGACGAGACCTTGGGCGATCATCCCGATCGGGTTGTGTTTCGCTGCCGTCTATTACGTCGTCTTCCGCTTCGCGATCACCAGGTTCGATCTGAAGACGCCGGGGCGGGAGGCGGAGGAGGAAGTGGAGGACGTCACGAAGGGGTGAGCAACCGAACGGGCGCGGGAATCGCGGGTTCCTTATCTCGCCTTCATCGTGCTACAACAGGTCTACACCACTGAGTGGTGTAGACCCTTGCGGTGTTGCCGCGTGGCATCGCCGGACGCCGCCGTCCCCTTCTCATTGTCCCTGGGCGGCGCCATGCCCACTGGAGGAAGTTGTGACCACGGCCAGCGCCGCTCCCGCGGCCGACAAGAAGAAGGGCTCCGGCGTGATGGCTGTCATGCAGCGCATCGGCCGCAGCCTGATGCTGCCGGTGGCTGTCCTGCCCGCCGCCGCCCTCCTGGTCCGGCTCGGCAACGAAGACATGCTGGGCCGTCCGGAGTTCCCCGCGTTCCTCACGAAGATCGCGGGCTTCATGGCGGCCGGCGGCAACGCGATCCTCGACAACATGGCGCTGCTGTTCGCCGTGGGCATCGCGATCGGCTTCGCGAAGAAGTCGGACGGTTCGACGGCGCTCGCTGCGGTCGTCGGCTACCTCGTCTTCCAGAAGGTTCTCGCCACCTTCACCGACCCCAACCTCCCCAAGGAGGCCACGGTCGTCGACGGCAAGATCGTCATGGTGGAGAAGGCAGTCAACGCCGGTGTCCTCGGCGGCGTGGTCATGGGCATCGTCGTCGCCCTCCTCTACCAGCGCTTCTACCGCACCAAGCTGCCGGACTGGGCGGGCTTCTTCGGCGGCCGCCGTCTGATCCCGATCCTGTCGGCCTTCGCGGGTCTGCTCATCGGCATCGTCTTCGGCTACATCTGGCCGGTCCTCGGCGCGGGTCTGCACAACTTCGGTGAGTGGCTGGTCGGTTCGGGGGCGGTCGGCGCCGGTATCTTCGGTGTCGCCAACCGTGCGCTGATCCCGGTCGGCATGCACCACCTGCTCAACTCCTTCCCGTGGCTCCAGGCCGGCGAGTACGAGGGCAAGAACGGCGACATCGCCCGCTTCCTGGCCGGTGACCCGACCGCCGGGCAGTTCATGACCGGCTTCTTCCCGATCATGATGTTCGCGCTGCCGGCCGCCTGCCTGGCGATCGTGCACTGCGCCCGCCCCGAGCGCCGCAAGGTCGTCGGCGGCATGATGCTGTCCCTCGCGCTCACGTCGTTCGTCACGGGCGTCACCGAGCCGATCGAGTTCACGTTCATGTTCATCGCGCCGGTCCTGTACGCGATCCACGCGGTCCTCACGGGTGTGTCGATGGCGCTGACCTGGGCGCTCGGCATGAAGGACGGCTTCGGCTTCTCGGCCGGCGCGATCGACTTCGCGCTCAACCTGGGCATCGCGACCAACCCGTGGGGCCTGGCCCTGGTCGGCCTGTGCTTCGCGGTGGTCTACTACGCGGTCTTCCGCTTCGCGATCACCAAGTTCAACCTCCCCACTCCGGGCCGCGAGTCCGACGAGGAACTGGCGGAACTGCAGAAGGCGGAGGCCAAGTAGCCTCACCCACAACTTCTCCCGCACACCCCGAAGGCTCCCGGAACGCCGTGTTCCGGGAGCCTTCGCGTGTGCGTGCGGGCCCGGGTCGGTGCGTTCGGGCTCGTGCGGGCTCAGATCTCGTACGACTTCCTGGGCACCGCCAGCTCCGCCGGGCCGTCGTAGACCGCGCGGGCGTCGGCCAGGTTGACCTGCGGGTCGGTCCACGGGGGGATGTGGGTGAGCAGCAGCCGGCGGGCGCCTGCCCGGGCGGCCGTCTCGCCCGCCTCGCGGCCGTTGAGGTGCAGGTCGGGGATCTTTTCCTTGCCGTGCGTGAATGCGGCCTCGCACAGGAACAGGTCGACGTCCCGGGCGAGTTCGTCCAGCGCCGTGCTGACGCCCGTGTCGCCGGAGTACGTCAGGGTCCGTCCGCCGTACTCGATGCGGATGCCGTAGGTCTCGACGGGGTGGGCCACCCGCTCGGTGTGGACGGTGAAGGGGCCGATCTCGAAGGTGGACGGCTTGACCGTGTGGAAGTCGAAGACCTCGCTCATCGAGGAGGCCGAGGGGGTGTCGGCGTACGCGGTGGTGAGGCGGTGTTCGGTGCCCTCGGGGCCGTAGACCGGGAGGGGGGCGCAGCGGCCGCCGTCGTGCCGGTAGTAGCGCGCCACGAAGTAGGCGCACATGTCGATGCAGTGGTCGGCGTGCAGATGGCTGAGGAAGATCGCGTCGAGGTCGTAGAGACCGCAGTGGCGCTGCAGCTCGCCCAGGGCGCCGTTGCCCATGTCGAGGAGCAGCCGGAAGCCGTCGGCCTCGACGAGGTAGCTCGAACAGGCCGATTCCGCGGACGGGAACGACCCCGAGCAGCCGACGACGGTGAGCTTCATGAAGCAGAAACCTCCGCTGGCGGATGTGGAGAAAACGGGGGTCGTGCGGTCCGTCGAGCGTAAGGCGCAAAACCGTTGGTCGCTCCTCCACCAAGGGCCGTTGTGGGCGAACTCACCTGTGCTGTCACCGGTTCGGCTGGACGTGGGGCGCATGGGGGTGTGGGACAGGGCGCGCGACCTGATGCGTGCGCCGGTAACGTCATCGTATGGACACGTCCTGGTGGTTGGCACTCGCGGCGGTGATACTGCTCGCGCTCGTTGCCGCGCTCGTCGACGGCTGGGGGCGGCGGCGTCCCGAGGGCCGTCGCACGCGGCCGCCGGGGCGGGCGGAGCGGTCGCGGGCGGCGCAGCGGCCGCGGGCCGCGGAGATCTGGTGGGCGAACGTGCCCTACGAGGACGGTCCCGGCGCGAAGGACCGGCCGTGTCTGGTGCTGGCGGTGCACGGGCGGCGGGCGACGGTCGCGAAGATCACCAGCAGGTTCCACGACGAGCGGGCCGGGGTGATACCGCTGCCGCCGGGTTCGATCGGGGACACCCAGGGCCGGGCGAGTTTCCTGGAGACGGACGAGCTGCGGGAGGTCGCGGTGTGGGACTTCCGGCGGCGGGTGGGGGTGGTGGACCCGGTCCTGTGGGACCAGGTCCGTCACCTTGCAACCTAGGGGGTCAGGCCCAGAGCTGGCCCTGCAGCGTCTCTATGGCCTCTTCCGTCGTGGCCGCGGTGTAGACGCCGGTGGAGAGGTACTTCCAGCCGCCGTCGGCCACGATGAACACGATGTCGGCGCTCTCGCCGGCCTTGATCGCCTTCTTGCCGACGCCGATCGCCGCGTGCAGGGCGGCGCCGGTGGAGACGCCCGCGAAGATGCCCTCCTGCTGGAGGAGTTCCCGGGTGCGGGTGACCGCGTCGGCGGAACCGACCGAGAAGCGGGTGGTGAGGACGGAGGCGTCGTACAGCTCGGGGACGAAGCCCTCGTCGAGGTTGCGCAGGCCGTACACCAGGTCGTCGTAGCGGGGCTCCGCGGCGACGATCTTCACGTCCGGCTTGTGCTCGCGCAGATAGCGGCCGACGCCCATCAGCGTGCCCGTCGTGCCCAGTCCGGCCACGAAGTGGGTGATGGAGGGGAGGTCGGCGAGGATCTCGGGGCCGGTGGTGGCGTAGTGGGCGCCGGCGTTGTCCGGGTTGCCGTACTGGTAGAGCATCACCCAGTCGGGGTGCTCGGCGGACAGCTCCTTGGCGACGCGTACGGCGGTGTTGGAGCCGCCCGCGGCCGGGGAGGAGATGATCTCGGCGCCCCACATGCCGAGCAGGTCCCGGCGTTCCTGGGAGGTGTTCT
>NZ_JBQQCE010000137.1:0-21436 GCF_052245645.1 Streptomyces sp. KR55
GCGCGTGGGGTGTCGCGGGCGTCGTGGTAGGCGACGGCGAGGCGGAACCAGGCACGCCAGTCGTCCGGCGCCGCCTCCGTCTCGGCCTTGCGCCGGGCGAAGACCTCGTCGGCCGAGTCGCGGTCGATACGGCCGCTGGGCATGCGCTTCAGCTCGTCGACGGGCAGGCCGCCCTCGGCGTCTAGTTCGGCGGCGAGCTGGTTGGCCCTGCGGACGAACTGGGTGTTCTTCCACAGGAACCACAGGCCGATCACCGGCAGGATCAGCACCGCGACACCGAAGGTGACGGTGAGGAACGTGCCGGTCTTGATGAGCAGCACCCCGCGGCTGCCGACCAGGACGAAGTAGAAGACCAGGACGGCGGCCGTGAGGGCGTAGGACAGCTTGGCTCGCATGGCTCGCGTCAGCTCAGGTCCAGGAAGTTTTCCAGGCCGAAGGTCAGGCCCGGAGTGGTCACCACGCGGCGCGCGCCCAGCAGGATGCCCGGCATGAAGCTGCTGTGGTGCAGGGAGTCGTGCCGGATGGTGAGGGTCTCGCCCTCGCCGCCGAGCAGCACCTCCTGGTGTGCGAGCAGACCGCGCAGGCGGACGGCGTGCACGGGCACGCCGTCGACGTCGGCGCCGCGCGCGCCGTCCAGGGCCGTGACGGTGGCGTCCGGTGCCGGGGCGGTGCCGGCGGCACGGCGGGCCTCGGCGATGAGCTGGGCGGTGCGGGTGGCGGTGCCGCTGGGGGCGTCGACCTTGTTCGGGTGGTGCAGCTCGACGACCTCGACGGACTCGAACCAGGGTGCAGCGATCTGCGCGAACTTCATGGTGAGCACGGCCCCGATGGAGAAGTTCGGCGCGATCAGCACGCCGGTCTCCGGGGACTGGGCCAGCCAGCCCCTGAGCTGCGCGAGGCGCTCGTCGGTCCAGCCGGTCGTACCGACGACGGCGTGGATGCCATGCCGTACGCAGAAGTCGAGGTTGCCCATCACCGAGGCGGGGGTGGTCAGCTCGACGGCCACCTGGGCGCCGGTCTCGGCCAGCGTCTCCAGCTTGTCGCCCCGGCCGAGGGCGGCGACCAGCTCCATGTCCTCGGCGGCCTCGACGGCTCGTACCGCCTCCGAACCGATCCGGCCCTTGGCACCGAGGACCGCCACGCGCAGCTTGCTCATGATCTTGCTTCCTTACCGGATACGGGGGGTCAGGCGACGGCCTCGTGCAGCCGGGACGCCTGTTTGTCCTTCAGCGGGCCGATGACCGACAGGGAGGGCCGCTGTCCCAGAATCTCGCGGGCGACCGAGCGGACGTCGTCCGGGGTGACCGAGGCTATCCGGGCCAGCATGTCGTCGACGGACATCTGCTCGCCCCAGCACACCTCGCTCTTGCCGATGCGGTTCATCAGCGCGCCGGTGTCCTCCATGCCGAGGACCGTGGAGCCGCGGAGCTGGCCGATGGCGCGGTCGATCTCGTCCTCGGGCAGGCCGTGTTCGGCGACGTGGTCGAGTTCGTCGCGGCAGATCTTCAGCACGTCGTGGACCTGCGAGGGCCGGCAGCCCGCGTACACGCCGAACAGGCCGCAGTCGGCGAAGCCGGAGGTGTACGAGTACACGCTGTAGGCCAGGCCGCGCTTCTCGCGGACCTCCTGGAAGAGGCGGGACGACATGCCGCCGCCGAGCGCGGTGTTCAGCACGCCCAGGGCCCAGCGGCGCTCGTCGGTGCGGGCCAGGCCGGGCATGCCGAGCACGACATGGGCCTGCTCGGTCTTGCGGCCGAGCAGCTCGACGCGGCCGGCGGTGCGGATGGCGCGACGGCCGTCGCGCGGGGCGAGGGGCGTGGCGTCGGGGTCCGTGAGGGCGCCGGCCTTCTCGAAGGCAGCGCGGACCTGGCGTACGACCTTGTTGTGGTCGATGTTGCCGGCGCAGGCGACCACGAGGTGGGTCGGGTCGTAGTGCTTCTTGTAGAAGCGGCGGATGCGGTCGGCGGTGAGGGCGTTGACCGTGTCGACCGTGCCCAGGACCGGGCGGCCGAGGGGGTTGTCGCCGAACATGGTGTGCGCGAACAGGTCGTGCACGCAGTCGCCCGGGTCGTCCTCGGTCATCGCGATCTCTTCGAGGATGGCGCCGCGCTCGATGTTGACGTCCTCCTCGAGGATCAGCGAGCCGGTGAGCATGTCGCAGACGACGTCTATGGCGAGCGGCAGGTCGGCGTCGAGGACGCGCGCGTAGTAGCACGTGTACTCCTTCGCCGTGAACGCGTTCATCTCGCCGCCGACGGCGTCGAGGGCGGAGGAGATGTCCAGGGCGCTTCTTCTCTGCGTGCCCTTGAAGAGCAGGTGCTCCAGGTAGTGCGTGGCGCCGTTCAGGGACCGGGTCTCGTCGCGGGAGCCGACGTGCGCCCAGATGCCGAACGTGGCGGAGCGCACGGAGGGCAGGGTCTCGGTGACGACGCGCAGGCCCCCGGGGAGGGTGGTCTTGCGGACGGTGCCGATGCCGTTCGTGCCCTTGATGAGGGTTTGGGTACGGGCGACGGCCCGCGCCTCCGAAGAGGTGCGGGCCGTCGCCTTGGAGCTACGGGACGTCACTGGTCGGCGTCGTCCTTCTTGTCCTCGGCAGCTTCCTCGCCCTCGATCACGGGGATGAGGGAGAGCTTGCCACGGGAGTCGATCTCGGCGATCTCGACCTGGACCTTGTGGCCCACACCGAGCACGTCCTCGACGTTCTCCACGCGCTTGCCGCCGGCCAGCTTGCGGATCTGCGAGATGTGGAGCAGGCCGTCCTTGCCCGGGAGCAGGGAGACGAAGGCACCGAAGGTGGTCGTCTTCACGACCGTACCGAGGTAGCGCTCGCCGACCTCGGGCATCGTCGGGTTGGCGATGCCGTTGATCGTGGTGCGGGCGGCCTCGGCGGACGGGCCGTCGGCGGCACCGATGTAGATCGTGCCGTCGTCCTCGATGGTGATCTCGGCGCCCGTGTCCTCCTGGATCTGGTTGATCATCTTGCCCTTGGGGCCGATGACCTCACCGATCTTGTCGACCGGGATCTTCACGGTGATGATCCGCGGCGCGTTCGGGGACATCTCGTCGGGCCGGTCGATGGCCTCCATCATCACGTCGAGGATGTGGAGACGGGCGTCGCGGGCCTGCTTCAGGGCGGCGGCGAGCACGGAGGCCGGGATGCCGTCCAGCTTGGTGTCGAGCTGGAGGGCGGTCACGAACTCCTTGGTGCCGGCGACCTTGAAGTCCATGTCACCGAAGGCGTCCTCCGCACCGAGGATGTCGGTGAGGGTGACGTAGTGCGTCTCGCCGTCGATCTCCTGGGAGATCAGGCCCATGGCGATACCGGCGACCGGGGCCTTCAGCGGCACACCGGCGTTCAGCAGCGACATGGTGGAGGCGCAGACCGAACCCATGGACGTCGAACCGTTGGAGCCGAGGGCCTCGGACACCTGACGGATCGCGTACGGGAACTCCTCGCGCGTCGGCAGCACCGGCACGAGCGCACGCTCGGCGAGGGCGCCGTGGCCGATCTCGCGGCGCTTGGGGGAGCCGACGCGGCCGGTCTCGCCGGTGGAGTACGGCGGGAAGTTGTAGTTGTGCATGTAGCGCTTGCGGGTCACCGGGGAGAGGGTGTCCAGCTGCTGCTCCATGCGGAGCATGTTGAGGGTGGTGACGCCCAGGATCTGGGTCTCGCCACGCTCGAACAGCGCGGAACCGTGCACCCGCGGGATGGCCTCGACTTCGGCGGCCAGCGTGCGGATGTCGGTGACACCGCGGCCGTCGATGCGCTTCTTCTCCTTGATCACGCGCTCACGGACCAGCTGCTTGGTCAGCGACCGGTACGCGGCGGAGATCTCCTTCTCGCGGCCCTCGAACTCCGGCAGCAGCTTCTCGGCGGCGAGCGCCTTGACGCGGTCGAGCTCGCTCTCGCGCTCCTGCTTGCCCGCGATGGTCAGCGCGGAGGCAAGCTCCGGGCGGACGGCTGCGGTCAGCGCCTCCAGGATGTCGTCCTGGTAGTCGAGGAAGATCGGGAACTCGGCGGTCGGCTTGGCGGCCTTCGCGGCGAGGTCGGCCTGGGCCTTGCACAGGACCTTGATGAACGGCTTCGCAGCGTCCAGACCAGCGGCGACGATCTCCTCGGTCGGCGCCTCGGCGCCGCCCTCGACCAGCTTGATGGTCTTGTCGGTGGCCTCGGCCTCGACCATCATGATCGCGACGTCGCCGTCCTCCAGGGTGCGGCCCGCGACGACCATGTCGAAGACGGCGTCCTCGAGCTCGGTGTGCGTTGGGAAGGCCACCCACTGGCCGCGGATCAGCGCGACGCGGACGCCGCCGATCGGGCCGGAGAAGGGCAGACCGGCCAGCTGCGTGGACGCGGAGGCGGCGTTGATCGCCACGACGTCGTACAGGTGGTCGGGGTTGAGCGCCATGATGGTCGCGACGACCTGGATCTCGTTCCGCAGGCCCTTCTTGAACGACGGGCGCAGCGGGCGGTCGATGAGGCGGCAGGTGAGGATCGCGTCCTCGGAGGGCCGGCCCTCACGGCGGAAGAAGGAACCGGGGATCTTCCCGGCCGCGTACATCCGCTCTTCGACGTCGACCGTCAGCGGGAAGAAGTCGAGCTGGTCCTTGGGCTGCTTGGAGGCGGTGGTGGCCGACAGCACCATGGTGTCGTCGTCCAGGTACGCCACGGCGGAACCGGCGGCCTGCTTGGCCAGGCGGCCCGTCTCGAAGCGGATGGTGCGGGTGCCGAAGGCGCCGTTGTCGATGACGGCCTCGGCGTAGTGGGTCTCGTTCTCCACTAGTGTTTTCTCCTCGTCTTCGTCCCTCCTCGCCCGTGATGGCGGGGGGACGGTGGCGGAGAAGCGCGCCGTCTGGTGCGGGCCGGTCTTCGATCGAAGCACCCGGGGCTCGCTTCCCCCCGGGGGCCACTACCGAGGACCGGCGGCGGCGAGGTGCGCTTCTCCTCGTTCGTCTTGTGATCCCGCCGTACCCCTGTTGGTACGCGGCATCACGCTGTGTCGTACGTCTTGCGTTGTGCTACCACACTACAAAGGGGCAGTGACACTGCGCACGTTTCCGCACGTACGGCAAAGGGAGCGGCCCCCTCAACAGTGGGAACCGCTCCCTTCACGGCGTCTTACTTGGCGCCCGCCGCACCGCGGCGGATGCCGAGGCGGTCGACCAGCGCACGGAAGCGCTGGATGTCCTTCTTGGCGAGGTACTGCAGCAGCCGGCGGCGCTGACCGACCAGGATCAGCAGACCACGGCGGGAGTGGTGGTCGTGCTTGTGGGTCTTGAGGTGCTCCGTCAGGTCGGAGATCCGACGGGACAGCAGAGCGACCTGGACCTCGGGGGAGCCGGTGTCACCCTCCTTGGTACCGAACTCGGAGATGATCTGCTTCTTCGTAGCGGCGTCGAGCGACACGCGTACTCCTCATAGTCTGTGAGTGGCCACCGAGTGCCCCCGGTCTTCATCGCGGGGGAGCTTCCGTTACTCGGGAGGCGGGGATCCGCTGGGCGCGGCCTCCAGAGCGGCGCTCCGGGGGTGCGTACACAAACGGCCGTCACTCAGGGTACCAGCAGCTGGTGACCGCCTGTCCCCCGCTCCCCGAACCGCCCGGCCGGCCCGGCCTCGGCCACTAGGGTGAGTGATCGGATCGTTCGTACGTCGGGAAGGGGTCGCTTCGGCATGGCGGAGACGGAAGCGGAGATGAAGGCGCGCAAGGAGCGGGAGCGGGACGAGCTCTACGCGCTCGACATCTCGGACGTCGAGTGGCACAGCGCGCCGGGCACGGAGGAGCACGAGGAGCGCGTCGAGATCGCCTACCTCCCCGGCGGCGCGGTGGCCATGCGCTCGTCCCTCGACCCCGACACCGTGCTGCGGTACACGGAGGCGGAGTGGCGGGCGTTCGTACTGGGCGCGCGGGACGGGGAGTTCGACCTGGAGCCGGCGCCGCACAATGGCGGGCTTGCCTCGGAGTGAAACGAAAGTAGGGGCGGCACGCGCGTGTGCCGCCCCCACTGCCGGCTTCAGTTGCCGGCCATGGACCGGGCGGACGCGTACACGTCGAACACGGCGAGCGCCAGGGGGACCAGGGTCAGCAGGACGAAGGTCTCGGCGATCTCCATGAAGCGCCCCCAGAAGGGGGTGACACCGCTGCGCGGGGTGATCAGGCCGATCGCGGTCACCAGGGCGGTGGCCCCGGCGATGGCGGCGGCGAGCCAGACCGTGCGGATGTCGAGGCCGGCGGTGTCGCCCTGGAGGGCGTCGCGCCAGTACTCCACGGGCGGGTTCAGGGCGAGCCCGAGGCCGAGGAAGACGAGGGCGGCGAGACCGGCGGCGAGCGTGGCGCCGACCTGCGCGGTGTAGCGGAACAGGTGGGCCCGCATCAGCATGGCGACGCCCGTGGCCAGGGCGAGGAGCTGCGCCCACACGTTGCTGGAGAAGCCGAGGACGATCGAGGCGCCGACCGTGACGAGCGCGCACCCGCCGACGAGGCCGACGAGGAGTTCGTGGCCGCGGCGGGCCTGGGCGGCGATGCGCTCGGCGTCGACGGGCTCCTGCGCAGCGGTCTCCTCCGTCGTGTAGCCGCGTGCGGGGTTGGGCGGTTCGAAGCCGATGGGCAGCCGCGCGAAGCGCATGGACAGGCCGGGCAGGAAGGCGAGGGCGCAGACCGCGAGCGGGGCGCAGACGGCGGCCGTCTCGATGGGCTTCAGATCCGTGAGGATCGCGACGAACGTGGTGAGCAGACCGATCGTGGCGGCGAACACGAACGCCACGAAGGGGCCGTCACCGCCCGGCGACACCAGCGTGAGGACGACGGAGGCGACGAGCACCGCCGCGCACGCGAGCAGGAACTGCAGCCGTCCGATGCCCTGCCCCTCCGACAGCGGCAGCAGTCCGGAGCCCGCCACGGCGATGTTCGGCAGGGCGCCGAGCCCCAGGGCGATCGCCGACCCCCGGTCGTCGTACACCCGCGCGCGGACGCACGCGATGGTGGTCAGCAGGACACCGGTGACGGCGGCAAGGATGCCCTGGAGGCTGTGCATGTCATGACGGATCTGGGAGCTCCAGACCACGAAGGCGAGCAGCCCGGGCAGGATCCCGCCCGCGACCAGGCCGGCGGCGCGGGTGAGCACGCCGCTCCACAGCGTGCGGTCCTGCGTGACGGCGGAGGCGACGGCCTCGGAGACGTCGTCGAAGACCGCGGGCGGCAGCGACTCGGCGAACGGACGCAGCGTCAGCAGCTCGCCGTCGAGGATGCGTTGGGCGGCGAAGGAGCGGGAACCGTCGAGAACGGTGCCGTCACGGCGTACAAGGTGGTAGCCGACCGGGGCACCCTCGGCGGGGCTCTGCCGGGAGAGCCGAAGGATCTCCGGGTAGAGGTCGGCGACCGGTACGTCGTCGGGCAGCGCCACGTCGATGCGGCTGTCGGGCGCCACGATGGTGACCCGGCAGAACCCGAACCCGGTTCCCGTCCCGGAAAGGGCACCGGTGCCCGCTCCGCCGGTCGCGCCGGCCGGCGCGGAGGCCGTCATGCTCACCTGCTGTTCCCCCTCGTCGGTGGTGACGGCGGTCGCGGCGCCGAGCGTACGACCGCCTGTAAAGATCCCGTGTACGTTGCGCCCCGCCGCCCGCGCCGCCGGTCACATGCGCCGCGTTGCCCGGGATCAGGCGGGGAGCACTCGTGTCGAACGTTGCGGATTGCCCGGTTTTCCCGGGCCGATTCGCACCTGCTCACACGTCTCACGGGCACCCTACCGCCCGCCGTTGTCAGTGGGTGTCAGTAGGATCGCGCTGCGCGATCGACGTTCGCCGGACACGGGGCGGCGGACGGAACGGATCGTTCCGGCAAGGGAATTGGTGCGAAGTGAGCCACGTCGTCGTCAAGCGCCCCCCGCGGGCACTTCCGAAGGGAGTGCCCACGGAAGAGGTCGTGCTGCAGCCACCGCCGGAACTCCCGCGCGGGCAGCAGGAAGGCGCCCTGATGCAGCTCCTGCCGATGCTCGGCATGGGCGGGTCCGTGGTGTTCTTCTTCAACCCCCAGGCCCAGCCCTTCATGAAGATCATGGGCATGGTGATGATCGCCTCGACGATCGCCATGGGCGTCGCGATGCTGATCCGCTACCGGCGGGGCAACCAGGGCCAGTTGGCCGACATCCGCCGCGACTACCTCCGGTATCTGTCGCAGACCCGCCGTGACGCCCAGAAGACCGCCAAGGCCCAGCGCGACGCCCAGTACTACCTGCACCCTTCACCGGAGCAACTGTGGGCGCTGGTCGCCGAAGGCAGCCGCGTGTGGGAACGCCGCGCCGGTGACGAGGACTTCGGGCAGGTACGCGTGGGCCTCGGGGCGCAGGCCCTGGCCACTCCCCTGATCCCGCCGCAGAGCGCGCCGGTGGACCAGCTGGAGCCGCTCACGGCGGGCGCCATGCAGCGCTTCGTGGCCACGCACAGCACCCTCGAGGACCTGCCGATGGCGGTCTCGCTGCGCGCCTTCTACCACGTGTCGATCAGCGGCGAGCCGGTCACCGTACGCGGCTCCGCGCGCGCGGTGACCGCCTCCCTCGCCTCGCTGCACTCCCCTGAGGACTTGGTCATCGCCGTTGCCACCGCGCGCGAGTCGGCGCCCGAGTGGGAGTGGGCCAAGTGGCTGCCGCACGTTCAGGCGCGGGGCGAGGCGGACGGCGCCGGCAGCCTGCGCCTGATCACCACCAACCCGGTCCAGCTGGAGGAGCTGCTGGACGCCCGGCTCCAGGGCCGCCCGCGCTTCCACCCGGCCGCGCCGCCGGTTCCCGAGCAGCCGCACGTGGTGGTCGTCCTCGACGGTGTCTCGCTGCCGCCGACCTCGCTGCTGGCCAGCCCGGAGGGCCTGCAGGGCGTCACGGTCCTCGAGGTGGTGCCCGGCGACCTCACGTCCGGACGCGGCGACCTCTCCGTCGTCGTACACCCGCGCGAGCTGCGCCTGGAATCGGCCCACGGCATGGTCTACGAGGGCACGCCCGACGTCCTGTCGTACGAGGCGGCCGAGGCCCTGGCCCGGCAGCTGGCGCCGCTGCGGATGGCGTCGGGCGGGGACGACGACGAACCGCTGCTCGCCAACCTGGAGTTCACGGATCTGCTCAACCTCGGTGACGCGGCCGCCGTCGACCCCAGGCGCACCTGGCGGCCACGCTCGCAGTCCGAGCGGCTGCGGGTGCCGATCGGTGTCGGTGAGGACGGCCGGCCCGTGATGCTCGACCTCAAGGAGGCGGCGCAGGAGGGCATGGGCCCGCACGGCCTGTGCGTCGGTGCGACCGGTTCCGGCAAGTCGGAGCTGCTGCGCACTCTGGTCCTCGGTCTCGCCGTGACCCACTCCTCCGAGACCCTGAACTTCGTTCTCGCGGACTTCAAGGGCGGTGCGACCTTCGCGGGCATGGCCCAGATGCCGCACGTCGCCGCGGTCATCACCAACCTCGCCGACGACCTGACCCTCGTCGACCGCATGGGCGACTCGATCCGCGGTGAGCTCAACCGCCGCCAGGAGATGCTGCGCGACGCGGGCAACTACGCCAACATCCACGCCTACGAGAAGGCCCGCGCGGCCGGTGCCCCGCTGCAGCCGATCCCCTCGCTCGTCCTGGTGATCGACGAGTTCAGCGAACTGCTCACGGCGAAGCCGGATTTCATCGAGATGTTCGTGCAGATCGGCCGCATCGGCCGTTCGCTCGGCGTGCACCTGCTGCTCGCCTCACAGCGCCTCGAGGAGGGGCGCCTGCGCGGCCTGGAGACCTACCTGTCGTACCGGATCGGTCTGCGGACGTTCTCGGCGGCCGAGTCACGCGCCGCGATCGGCGTCCCGGACGCGTACGAGCTGCCGAACGTCCCCGGTTCCGGCTTCCTGAAGTTCGGCACGGACGAAATGGTCCGCTTCAAGGCGGCGTACGTCTCCGGGGTGTACCGCTCGAGTTCCCAGCAGGCAGCGGCGTTCGGCGGCCCGCTCCCGGTGGACCGCAGGCCCGTGCTGTTCACGGCCGCCCAGGTGCCGGTGCAGTACGTGGCCGTGCCGCCGCAGCGTCAGGAGGAGGAGCCGGACCAGACCGACGACGCGCTCGCCGACACCGTGCTCGACGTCATCGTGCGGCGGCTGGAGGCGCAGGGCCCGGCGGCCCACCAGGTGTGGCTGCCCCCGCTGGACAGCCCGCCGTCGCTGGACGCGCTGCTGCCCGGCCTGGCCGCGGTGCCGGGCCGCGGCCTCACCCAGCCCGGCTACGAAGGCGCGGGCCGGCTGGTCATCCCCGTCGGCCTGGTCGACAAGCCGTACGAGCAGCGGCGCGACCCCCTGTGGACCGACTTCGGCGGCGCGGCCGGCCACATGCAGATCCTCGGCGGCCCGCAGTCCGGCAAGTCGACCCTGCTGCGCTCGATCGTCGCCTCGTTCGCGCTCACGCACACCCCGCAGGAAGTGCAGTTCTACGGGCTCGACTTCGGCGGTGGCGGCCTGTCGGCCGTGGCGGGCCTGCCGCATGTGGGCGGGGTGGCCTCGCGCCTGGACCCGGAGAAGGTCCGGCGTACGGTCGCCGAGGTGTACGGCATCATGACCCGCCGCGAGGAGTACTTCCGCACCGCGGGCATCTCGTCGATCGCGGAGTTCCGCACCCGCCGCGCGCGTGGCGATATCTCGACGACCGATCAGCCGTGGGGCGACGTGTTCCTCGTCATCGACGGCTGGGGCAACTTCCGTTCGGATTACGACGGCCTTGAGCCGGTGGTCGTGGACATCGCCGCGCGCGGTCTCGGTTACGGCATCCACGTGATCCTCACCGCCTCGCGCTCGATGGAGGTCCGCTCCAACCTCAAGGACCACCTGATGAACCGCCTGGAGCTGAGGCTCGGCGACCCCATGGACTCCGAGTTCGACCGCAAGGTCGCGGCCAATGTGCCGACCGGCGTGCCGGGCCGCGGGCAGACTCCGCAGAAGCAGCACTTCATGGCGGCGGTTCCGCGGATCGACGGCCTGTCCTCCGACACGGACCTGGCCGAGGCGACGCAGGCCCTCGCGGCCGAGGTCTCCCGGCACTGGCAGCAGCCGGGCGCCCCGGAAGTGCGCCTGCTGCCGAGGGAGTTCGCCGCGTCCCACCTCCCACCCGGCAACCGCTTCCCGAACCGAGGCATCGCCTTCGCGCTCGACGAGGACAACCTCGAGCCGGTGTTCGTGGACTTCGACCAGGACCCGTTCTTCCTCGTCTTCGGCGAGAGCGAGTCCGGCAAGTCCAACCTGCTGAAGCTGCTCATCCAACGCCTCACCGAGCGCTACGACGGCAACGACTGCAAGCTGTTCGTGGTCGACAACCGGCGCTCCCTGCTCGGCGTGACGCCGAACTCGCATCTGGCGGAGTACATCCCCATGTCCAACCAGATGCAGCACCACATGGACGCCCTCGCCGACCTGATGCAACGCCGCACACCGACGGCGGACGTCACACCGGAACAGCTGCGCGACCGCAGCTGGTGGAGCGGCCCGACGGTCTACATCGTCATCGACGACTACGACCTGGTGTCCACGTCGAGCGGCAACCCCCTGTCGGGCCTCACGGAACTGCTGCCGTTCGCCCGGGACGTGGGCGTGCGCTTCATCATCGCCCGCTCGACAGCAGGCGCGGGCCGCGCCGGCTACGAGCCGTTCATGCAGCGCATGAAGGAACTCGGAGCGCAGGGCGTGGTCCTCGCCGGCGACCCGGGCGAGGGAGACCTGCTGGGTGGGGTGCGGCCTCGGGCTATGCCTGCGGGGCGGGGGGTGTTCGTGTCCCGGAAGCGGGGGAAGCCGCTCGTTCAGGTGGGGTTGGTGCCGGAAGGCCACGGGCGGTGAAGCGTCTGCGGCGGGCCGCCGTCTTCGTCGTCATCCCGGTGGCGATCGTTCTCACGGCGGCCTACAGCTGGTACCGCCTGAGCGACACGGGCAAAGGCTGGCGATACAAGGACAAGCTGGCCACGTACTGTGACGGCCTGATCCCGTACGAGGAGTCCGCGGTCTTCACCAGCCTCAATACGGAGGTCGGCCTGTCCGGGGACCGGCGGGAAGGTTACGGCGACGACTCCTACCACGTATGCGAGGTCGCCGATCTGACCGTGAACATCGGACTGATCCCCGATGACGCGATCGGGTGGGAATACGACTCCGGCATTCTGGACATGCTGAGGATGGTCTCGTCCGACTACCCGCCCGCACCCCTCGGCGGCGGCTGGCACGGCTTCACCGACCTGCGCAACACGGCCGTCGTACTGCCCTGCGACAACAGGCCGGCCTCTGTCGCCGTCTCCATCACCGGGGACGAGTCGCACGAGAATCCGCCAGAAGCCCGCGCAATGGGTGAACTGGCCGCGGCAACCGCCCGCAATGCGGCCGAACGCTGGTCGTGCCAGGCGGAGTTCGGCGGCCGCATCCCGAAGGTGTCGGCATCGAAGGTGATGTTCGGACCGGGCCAGGAAACAGGTACCTGCAAGGGCATCCGCATCCCGGAATCCCAATGGATCGACTGGATGCAGGAGGCAGAGGTCGACGAGTCGAGCACGGCGCCGGTGGAGAGCTGCGTGCTGGGCGAGTCGAAGGCGCAGGATGAGGCGCTGTACTACTTGAGTGCTTCATACGGTCCATACGCACAGCGCTTGCGGTCAGCGACGGATGAACCGGGGTCGCTGAACGAAGACTCCGGTGTCTCACATGACCGGGCGTGGGCGACCGCGGCGTGTCCCGGTGAGGCGCGGGCAATCTACAGAATCTACGCCACGGAGTACGCCGCACCGACGAAGAGCTTTCTCCTGTCCGCCCTGCGGACGTTCGCGGAGCGATCTGCGGCACGGCACGGATGTACGGATATGAAGCTGCCAGGTTGATCAACGGATTGGTGGCGCTCGGACTCGGACGGAAACGCAACGGGGTGGGCGTCTCCCGCGCACGCCCACCCCGGAACTGCTCTGCGAACTGACCGTGATCTACAGGAAGTAGCTGGCGGCCTTCTTGTCGCCTTCCATGTAGGTACCGCCGGACTGGCCGACGACGTGGCCGATGCCCATCAGGGCCTGGTGGATGTCGTTGGCTTCCTTGTCCCAGCGGCGCAGCTTCTCGCCGAACTGTCCCTGAGCCTGACCCGCCCAGTACTGCCGGCTGTTCTCGACCATCTGCCGGAGCTCCTGCAGATCCTGCTCGAGCTGCTTCGCCTCGTTACCAATCGTGGTGGCCGCGAAGTCCAGCCCGTCATAAGTGACGGAAAGGCCGTCATTGTTACGGCTCATGTCTGCCTACCTCGTCTCGCTCGCGTGTGCCGGTGATGTGCGGTGAACTACCGATGCCCGATGTCGTGAACCGATGTCCTCGGTTCACGCGCGTCTCACATCGAGTTGAAAGCAGAGGGCTGAACCGTCGGAGCCCCGTCGTTGACGTTGATCCGGTTGACCGACGCGCGCACCTCGTCTTCCTTGCTGTCCTTGATGTTGCGCGCCGTGGTCATGGCTTCCATGACATCGCCGAGGATGACGCCGATGTTCTTCAGCGACTCGTTGATCTCGTACTGCTTCCGGTCGAACTCCGCACGACCGATACCGTGCCACTGGCCCTCAAGGCCGTCGATGACGCCCTGAAGCCCATGCACCCGCTTCCGGATGTTCTCGTACTTCTCGTACATCTGCTTCTGCAGCTTGACTACTGCTGCATCTTCAAGCTTCTGGTCCGTAGCCATGACCAGCCATCCCTTCCTCTGTCTGTTTTCTGGTCGATTGGTCCCGCGTCATCGCCTCGAAGAGGCGAGCACGCTGTTGAGGCCGTCCCCCGTGGTCCATGGCTGTGCGACCACTTGGCTCAGGCGACTGGGCACGTCACCTCGCCCGCCGCGCCCGGACGACGGCCGCACCGGCACCACCGATGACAATCACCGCGGCCGCGGCACCCAGAGCGATCCACAGGGTGTTGTTGTCGTCAGCGGGTTCCGCGCTTGATCCTGCCGCCGAGGTGCCGCCGGTCGAACCCTTTTCCGGGGCCTGTGACGGGGCTGATGCAGAAGCGGAGGGTGCGGACGAGGAGTTGCCCGCGTTGTCCGCATTGTTCGCGTCCCTTTCCCCTGCCTTGGCCAGCACATCGCCGCCGTTCACCTTCGCCAGCGGGTCGACGTCGGGTGCGCCGGCGTCGTAGTTCGGGTTATCGAGGACCAAGCGGGGGCGGATGAACCCGTAGCCCGCGTATTTACTCGGCTTGTCCTTCGGCCAAGAACGACTGGCCGTGTCGATCAGGGCGCGGGTCACCTGGTTGACGGTCCAGTCGGGGTGAGCGGACCAGATCAGGGCGGCGGCGGCTGAGACGAGGGCGGTCGCCTGACTCGTACCCTTGTTCTCACAGTACGAGCGGAAGGTCTCGTCGCACCAGGCGGGGAGCTCTTGACCAGGCGCCGCCAGGTCAGCAAAGCCGTGCGACGACTTCTCCGAGAACTTCGACACCGTGTAAGTGGAGTCAACCGCTGCAACACCGATCACATACGGATAGCGGGCCGGCGCATCGGGAATGCCGTCGTTACCTACGGCTGCGACGAGCAGTTTGCCCTTGGACGCGGCGTAATTGATGGCGGCCATGTCCTCTTCGGAACTCAGACCCCCGAGAGACATGTTGATGATCTTGGCATCACTGTCCGCCGCCGCCCTCAGCGCTTGCCAGGCCAGGGGCGTCTTCTCCCTCTCCACCCCACTCTCGAGATCAGCGAGTTGCACTCGGTACGGGACGATTTTCGCTCCTGGGGCGAGCCCTTGAAGGCCGCCTTCTGCGCCCGTACCGGCAATCAGCTCCGCCATGCTCGTCCCATGGCCGGAGTAGTCGTCTGTAGGGCGATAAGCGACCGACTTGGGGACTTCGTCGGCCAGAACCTGCCCCTTCAGCGAGGGAGTGTTCGCATTCACCCCGCTGTCGATGACGGCAACCTTGACGCCCTCGCCGGTGCTGACCTTCCACATCTGCTCGGTCTGCATCGGTCCCAAGTACCACTGCTGCGACTGGGCGTCAGCAGCGGAGGCATTCGGGGCCAGCCCCACACTTGCGACAGCCAGAGCGCCGACGACTGCGCTCACAGTACGCACTCGCCTACCGCACCATGTCTTGAGGAGCGTCCCTGACTTCATGGCGTTGTTAGTCCTCGCTAGCGCTCAGTTGACGACCGGCGGCACATCGCGCCGGGGCTTGTTGGGCAGGTGTGTCTCCGGGTCCTCGACCGCGTAGTCGGGACGCGAGGTGCCCTGCGCGTCTTTCTCGTCGTCGGGCTTGTCTCTGTCACCAGACCGACGGACAAGGCCCGCGCCCCCGCGGGTCATGCCGTTCCGTTCTGATTGAGCAGAGGAGTTACGCCCCGTCGGGCTTCCGGTCACAGGCTTCGCCCCTCCCGTGGCGCCGCCACGAGAAGCACCGGCTGCACCCGCACCGGGCCGTGTGCCCGCTTGGGGAGCTCCGAAGACACCGCGCTGGCCAGGGCCGGTCGACGGCCGGGGATTGGCCGTCGGACCGGTGCCGATCACTGTGCCACGAGGAATCCTCGGCCCACCCTTCGCCGTGGCACCACTGGTGGTCGTAGGCCGCCCCCCGACCACACCGTTCGCACGGCCCGCTCCAGTAGCCGGACCGACACTCGCCCGCGGTCCTGTCGTGCCGCCGGCGCGGGGTGTGCCCCCGGAGACGCCCGAGTGTCCCATCGGGAACGGCTTCGAACCGGAGCCGTTCCCCCTGGCAACTGGCTGGCCCGTCGCCGTGGGACGCCCCATCTGGTTCGTGCCACCCGGCCCCGTGGTACGCCCGGTGGCGGAGTTGGTCAAGCCGGGCATGGTGCGGCCCTGAGTAGAAGCAGGGGTGCGGAGACCGCTCGTTCCACCCGTGGTAGTCCTGCCGGTGGCCTTGTTCGGGATCGAAGGCCCGTAGTCGTCGAACGGGCCGGACTGGCCGCCCACCATGGGTGGGGTTCCGGTGACCGGCGGCGTGTGCCCGGTGGCCGGGGTGGTCGTGGTCGGTGGCAGAGTACCGACGCTGTCAATGGTCGTGCCGACAGGGTCGTCGGGGTACGTGACCCCTCCCGTGGCGGGCGACGAAGGGGTCGGCGTATCGCTTACGCCCTGAACGCCGGAGCGCCCCTCCGACTCAACCGGCGCGTGATGGTCGGTGGCAGTCGCCCTTCCGGTCCCACCGCCTACGCCAGACCCTCCGGCACCAGGCGTTCTGGAGCCCGGCACGCCGACATCCGGCATCGGCCGAAACGTCGGAGGCTTCTCCTGCAGCGCCGCGAGCTGCTGACTCGACACCGCGTAGTACGACGCCAACCGATTCATCTGGTTAATCGCCTCTTGGCGGTCCTTCTCCACCTTTACGGCAGCGTCGTAATCTCCTTTGTTCGCCGCCTTTTCGGCGTCGGTGAAGCTCTCAGGGCGCTTCCGGTTGTTCGGGTCACGTGCTGGCATGGCTTTGCGCACCGATGCGAGCCCCACTGCAGCAGCGGTGATCTGATCCCCCGCCTTGCCTGCAAAGTCACTCAGGTCGTGCGTGCTCGTGACGAGTGAACCGCCCCACTCGCGGAATGCCGTGCCGGCCTGTCCGGTCCAACGGACCTTGTTGATACGGCCGTCAAGCTCGTCCGCTGCTTCCTTGATGGCGTCGCGCGCATCCCAGAGGGCCTTGCCGGACGATTCCAAGTCCTCGGCGTCCGTCTGCTCGACCAGGTCGATCATCTCGTTGAGGTCGAGGTTCTTCGCATCGAAGTCTGTACTGTCGAAGACGGCCTTACCCGGTTTGGTGGACCCGACCACCGCTCGCAGAGGATCGCTCACCAGCCGCGTGAACAACCCGTTGCCGTGCGAGTGCTCGACATTCCGGGCGATGTCGGCAAAGGAGTTCTGGTTGGAGACGCGGTCCAGGTCTGTCTTGTGCTGCTCGTCGGTCATCGTCAGGCCCCCATCCCGGACTTGCCCTCGCCGGCGTGCTGGCCGCTCTTCCTGTCCTGGATTTGGTCGATCTCCCACTGGATCGCCCAGAACCGCTGGCGCTGTTCCTCTTCCAGGTTGTCGAAGCCGATGGACGCGCCCTTGACCGCGATGCCGATCGCCTCGATCTGCAGATGCAGCGTCTTGGACAACGTGGTGAGCTGCTCGTGCACGCTGTTGTACTGGGCGTACAGGCTGTGGGCTTCCGGAAAGACGTCGGCCCGCCCGTTACTCAGGGACGACGCCTTGATCGTCTGTGCGCCGACCTTCGACGGGTTGCCGGCCGACTCCTCAAGGCCACGAAGCACCGCGTCCACCCGCGACACAAAGTCACTGAGCGCCTCACCGCTGGCCTCAAGGTCCGCCGCCCTGGCGGCGGACACGCCCCCCACCATGTCTGCCGGAAGCATGGTGCTCCCTCCCCGTTTCCCCGTACGCCGATGGGCTGAGGCCAACCGACCACTCGCCCCTACGATCGCAAAGCAAGTCGAGCCTCACATCGCAGGTACCACTGTAGTCACCCAACGCATCCGCTCCAACCGAGGTGTGTGTTAACCCAGTTACAAGACCGCGCCCAGCACTACGAATTGGCCTGGTATGCCGCGGGCGCCTGCGCCGCAGCCCACCGTCTCCGCCTCTCCGCTACCTCGACCAGCGGCGCCCACGCAAACCCGTTTGCGATCTTCGCAAGATCTCCACCCGCAAGTGATCAATGGCTCCGCTGTAACACCAGTGATGTACGCACTCGCTTGCTAACGTGCTCGGCACTCGCCTCAGCGTCTCGAGGGGCGGCAGGGGCACCAGAAAGTCGAGCCAGAACGGTCATAGGGGAAGGTCCTGCGCATGGCATGGGACGAGTGGGAGCATCTGAAATCCGAGGCTGCCGAGCGGCGTTCGACCCAGATGCGCCTCAACCAGCTGCCTGCCGAGGGCGGAGGCAGCGGTCGGGACCTGGTCGCGCGCCAGGACGATCTGGGCGCCGTCGGGCATGACGCCTACATCCTCTACGACGAGCTCAACAAAGGAGCTGACATCGCTGCGGCGGGAGCCAACAAGGACGGCGCCGGCTCGACGATGCAGGCCGCGGCCACGCTGAAGTCCCATGGGTTCCAGACGGGCAGCGCTCTGGAGACGACCGTCAGCGTGTGGACGTCCCAACTCAAGTCGGTGCTCCAGGCCTGCGCACACATCTCCAACCACTTGGACTACAGCAAGAAGCGCCACTCGGAGGACGATGCCCAGATCGCGGCGGTCGTTCGCGGACGGGACGGTTCCGCCATGCCCGTGTCGCAGCTCAACGAGTACTTCAAGTAGGAGAACCTCCGGTGGCTCTCACATTGACGGACCTTGTTGAGGTCGATCTGGGCAAGCTCGCCACCTCGGTGGCGGACTGGGAGAAGACCGTCGACGGTCTCAAAACAGCGGCGGAGAACGCCCGCAGGGGGATGCAGTCCAAGTCGGACTCGGCTCAGTGGGCCGGCGTCAACGCCACAGTGACCCGTGAATTCATCACGAAGACGACGAAGGAAATCTCGGATCTCCATCGCGAGGCGAACAGCATCTATCAGGTTCTCTTGGACGGGCACGCGGAGCTCGCTGCACTCCAGAAGCAGGTCAAACAGGCCGTGGAAGTGGACGCGGCGAAACTAGGTGTCCGCGTCGAGGACCTAGGTGATGGCAACGTTCGCTGCTTCTTCCCGCACATCCGTGGAGACACGGATGAACGCACGCAAGAGCAGCTCAATGCCAAGCAGGAGCTGGAGAACCGGATCAAGCGGGTCCTCTCCCACGCTGCCGAGATCGATTCCACAGTCGCTCGAGCCCTGGCCAAGAGCCACGGCAACGACGCCCACAACGCCGGCCACAGTAAGTACGAGTCCCTGAACGACGCTGAGGTCGAGCGCGCGCTGGAGCTTGCCCGCAAGGGCGACGAGATGTCCGACGCGGAACTCCGCGAGCTCAATCGCCTCCTGCAGTTCAACTCTTCGGAGAAGGACGGCGAGTTCGCGACCGAGTTCTACCAGGGACTCGGCGGGCCGGAGAAGGCGCTGGAGTTCTACGCCGCGATGTCGATCGACGGCACCGACTCCGAGGCAACGAAGACGCGACTCAACGCGGTTCAGGACCTGCAGAAGGTCATGGGCTACACCCTGGCCAACGCCACGGACCCTGACCACAAGCATCACCTGCCAGCCAGCTGGAACGCCGAATTCCGACGCCTCGGCACCCAGGAGATCGGCTGGCAGCCGGGACAGATGAGCAAGCCGTACGGCTACCAGGTCCTCGGTGGCCTGCTCCGCTACGGCAACTACGACGCCCGTTTCCTCACGCCCATCGCGGAGCACGTCACCCAGCTCCACAAGGAGGACCCGTACCGCTTCCTGTCGAACAAGCCAGCCGGCAGCCCGGACATCTACGGTTTCAACCCGTCCGGCAAGCTCGGTACGGGCAACGACCCGCTCAACAGCGTCCTGGAGGCGCTGGGCCACAGCCCTGAGGCCGCAGAGAAGTTCTTCACACAACCGCCGACCGCGTACAACGAGGACGGCACGGTGAAGAAGGACGGCGAGCCGGGCTTCGGTTCGTATCTCGATGTCTTCACCGACGAGGACTTCGAGTGGACGATCGACACGAACGACACAAACGTTCTCGCCGACGAGGACAAGACCAAGAAGGCGCTGGCCTTCGGTCCCGAGGCGTTTGGTCACGCGCTGGAGGCGGCGACGACCGGGCGGCCGTACGACAGCGACGACACCGGTGATGCCATCCGGCACACCGAGGCACGCGCCAACCTGGTACGTCAGATCGTCGACAAGTTCGGGGAGCACCCAGAACTCATCCGGCGCAACGAGAACGGCGACATCGATGATGCAACCGGGCCTCTCTACGGCATGCGGGGAAGCCTTGGCGACATCACTGCCGAGTACATGGGCGACTTCCAGCGGGCCATGTACGAGGAAGGCTCGTCGAGCGACATGTTCCCCACTTTTGGCGCAGCCGCCAATCTCGATCCCGGCCATGTGCAGCAATTCCTGGGCGAAGTGGGCCAGGACCCCGACGCCTACGCAGCCATCACCAGCGCGCAACAGGCGTACACGGCAGATGTGGTGCACCGTGTCATCAACGCGGACGGCGCATCGGGTGCGTCACTGGACGGACGCGTACGTGACGCTGTCGCACCGGGCGCAGCTATGGCCGGCATCATGAGCGACTCGCGCGCGGACGCCATCTACAAGTACCACACGGCCATGGACGCCGAATTCAACGAGTCCGCGGCGGAGAAGCAGAAGTGGGTGGACAGGATCCTCGGCATGGGAGTCGACACCGTCGGCCAGCGGGTACCGATCGCCGGCACCGTTATCGGATGGGCGTCAGAGGACATCCAGGAGTCCATCATGACGAGCATCCAGCAGGACACGACGACCGAGGCGGAGGCTGAAGCCGGGAGCGAGTACTCCAGCGGGCGTTCGCAGGCCATTCGGTCGGCGGAGGACGCGGTGTCTCACGCACTCGTCAACAACCACGAAATCGACTGGAAAACGGCGGACGACCTCAAGCGCGCAGCCCGTACGGCAGCAGGCATCAGCCACTCGGACGGTGCGCAGTGGAATTCGGAGAGTGACGCAAATTGAGATGCAAGATGTACACACTGCGCGGCGTCTCGTTGTTCGCTGCCGCGATCGTGGGGACAGCTTGCTCATCCGACGAGCCGACGCAGGAGTTCAGCGTCCCGAAGGCGCTTTGCGGGGTGGCGGTACCGACCGATGCTCTGTCCCGTCTCCTTCCTGCCTCCGGGAAGGACCTCACCGTGGACAGCGAGGGGAACCTGGCCGACGGCTCCGTATTGTGCAAGGTCAACGTGGATGGCCATGACATGATCTTGACGCTCAACAGTGAGCGCATCGACACCGGCGATTCGGCACGGAACATCCTGCGGAGTCGACTCTCCATCGGGCAGTCGAAGCCCGCGAAGGGTGGCGGCATCGCGTACTCCGACGGGGCTGCCGTCTCCTTGGTGAAATGCCGCGGAGCCGGTGTGGTGACTGAGGACATCAGCACGCTCATCAGGGTCCTGGAGCCAGGACGAGAAGACGAGACGGCAATGAAGAACCTGATCTCCGGGTACACCACAGCGCTGGAGAAGAGTCAGCCATGCACCAAGGCACCCTGAGTGCGGCTCGACCGGGGAGCCGACTCTGAGCCGGCGCTGAGGGTGGCGGTTCGGTGCTGCACCGCCACCATGGCCCTGGCCCCCAGGACACCTCTCATCTCCTTCGAACCTTCACGCGGACAAGTCATGCACAACAGGCCTGCCCCAATCTGCCCGTATCAGGTTGCTAAGTTGACCACAGTGTGCGTATCCCTGCGTGACGCCTTGCCCCGGCGTGAAAATTGGGTTGGCGGCTGTCCGTCGACGTCGGCAGCACCTTGGGGGGTGGATCCCGCACCACAGTCTGACGCCGGAGCTGGCCTGAG
>NZ_JBQQCE010000138.1:0-21435 GCF_052245645.1 Streptomyces sp. KR55
CAAGGACCTGGGCAAGCTCCGCTACGTCGTCCAGCAGACCTTCTCGCTCCTGCACCACTTCAAGCGCCTGGCCGTCCGCTGGGAAAGACGCCTCGACCTCCACGACGCCCTCGTCTCCCTCGCCTGCAGCCTCATCTGCTGGAGACGCCTCACGAAGACCCGCCCGTGATCGGGTTACGAGCTCATAGGCGAGAATCAGACGGTCAAGGCGATACCCACGCTGCGCCAGATCTTCCCCGAAGACACCAGCTGCGCAGACACGCAAGCAGATGGCCGACGAGGTCGCCTCGTAGTCGGATTGGGTGTGCGCGGTCCAAGCGTTGAGCGCCCCCAAAGAGAAAAGGACGGGGGCGGTCAGCCGAAACAGATCCGAGTGTGCGCGTCGACAGGAGAGACTCCTCATCCTGTCACCCGGTGGGCCGTTCGCCGGCCGCGTGCTTCCGGGGTGTTGTACGTTGACATAGCCCGGAAGAGGCTTCCAGTCTTTTGAGATGTTTTCTCGCCTGCCGCGGGCGAATGCCGGATGCCGCTGGCCCCTCTGAGCTGACCCCCGATACTCCGGCAAGACACGGTGGTGCAGGAACCCCCGCCTGCCGCGCTCGCGCAGCTGGCTGCCCCTGTTGCCGTGCAACAACCTTGGTCGAGGGCCTGACGAGGTCGATCGCCCTCCCCAATGCAGGCGACCGGCCGTCCGACGGGCGCCGACAGCGGACGAAGGCCACTACGGTGCGGCAAGCCGGGATTCGGCCACCCACTACAGGATTCCCGTCCAGTGCCGTGGGCGCGGTCCGCAGCGACCGCGGAGGCAGTCGACGCGGTGCTGAGCTTGTTCGCGCCACTCCGGGTTGCTGGCCGCATGCTGGGCGGCGTAGGTCACCATGCGCAGCTCGCGAGCACCCGCGAGGATGTCGTAGCCGTCCCAGGCGGTGAGGTCGTAACCGTACAGGTCACAGAAGGCGCGGCGGCCGTCGAGGACTCCCGCGGCGGCCAGCGCGAAGACGTCGGTGCAGATCGACACCATGCGGGCACCTCGCGCGTGGGCGGCGGACAGGCCGTCGAGTACCGGTGCCGGCAGGGGCGGGCGTGGGGTGAGGAGCCGGGGCCGATGACGATGTCGGCCCGGGTGAGGTCGGCGAGAGTCCCGCGGACGGCGAGGTTGAAGCCGCCGGTCGTGCTGACCTGGGGGGTGAGGCCGCACACGACGGTCTGGTACGGCGTGGTGTCGCGGGTCGCGAAGACCTGTACGGGAATCCCGAGGTCGAGCGGCACGACGCCGTCCAGGCGAGGACGGCCACGGTGTGTGGAACGTTGCTGAGCATGGCGGAATCCTGGCGAACACTGTCATTCCAGCCAGTGGTGCGTTCGGTGCCGGGCGGCCAGGCTGAGGTCATGTCCGACTTCACCTTCCCCGCTGCTGACGCACACACCCCTGCCGGCTCGTCGACCGGCGACGACGATCGCTCCCTGGTCCTGCCGGACACCGAACTCGTGCGCTCGCTGTTGTCGACCGTCACCGAGGCCGAGAGCCGGGCGGTGGCGAACCACAGCGTCCGCAGCTATCTGTTCGCCCGCCTGCTGGCGGACCATCTCGGGGCCGCTCCGGGGCGTGACTACGACGAGCAGCTGTTGTTCGCCGCGTGTGTGCTGCACGACATCGGCCTGAGCCCGGCCGCGGACGGGCCGCAGCGCTTCGAGGTCGACGGCGCCGACTTCGCGGCTCGGCTGCTCACCGACCACGGCGTGCCCGCGGCCGGCGTCGACGCGGTCTGGGAAGCCATCGCCCTGCACACCTCGGGCGGCATCGCCGAACGCCGCGGGCTGCTGTGCCGGCTCACTCGCGACGGAGTCGGCATGGACTTCGGCCGCGACACCGACTTCGTCACCGACGCACAGGCGCAGGCCATTCACGCGGCGTACCCACGGCTGGGGATGGAACGCGAGCTCGTCGAGACCATCGTCGAGCAGGCACGGCGCACACCGAGCAAGGCGCCTCGCTACTCGTTCGCCGATGTGCTGCTGCTCGAGCGCGGCGCGGCTGCCCATACGACGCGCATCGAGCAGGGCGCGGCCCACTCCCGCTGGTCCGCCTGAGCAGCCGCACCCTCTCACCGGCCCTTCGGCGCCGCCGTCGTCCGCTGGTCCAGCTGTGTGCGCAGGGCTTCGGGGTCGAGGCAGACGATGCCGCTGCCGGGGTCCATTGGTACGAGGATCCCGTCTGGGGTTCGTCCAGCCGGCCGAGGTCGTGGATGCTGTCAGCACCCCGTCCACCTCGACGACGGCAAGGGACCTCGCACCGCGTCCGTCACGGAGCCTCCTCCAGGGAGTGCGCCTCGACGGCGGCCAGCAGCGACTCGGGGCCACAGCAGTACACGACCGCGACGACCGTCTCGGAGTGGTCGCCCGCAGGGCCTGGCTGAGGTCGAGCAGACCATACTCGTCCTCGGGTCTGACGAGGGCATGCTCGCCGTAGTGCGCGATCCGGTGGAGGAAGGCCATCGCAACACGGCGTCGGGATATCGGGATATGCAGAAGCCGCCGTCGAGCGCCTCGGCCGTGCACAGCCGAGACCGGCCCGAGAACGGGAGGAGGGCGCCGGGCCTCCCTGGCCCGGTCAGCCGGCTCGGTCACCGAGCAGGGCGGTCGACACCTGTTCTCCCAGCCACTTCTCCGTGTGGTTCCAGGACCATCCGCGGTCGGCCACGCACAGGCGCCAGGAGTGATGGCCGAGGAAGAACCACAGGATGTCGGTCGCCCGGTCCCGACCCAGGCCCGGCCGCAGGGCGTTCAGATCCTGCAGCCGCCCGGCGACCACTGCGAGGGCGTCGCGATAGGTGCTGTCTGCGCGAGTGAGTGTTTCCTTCGCGGTCTCGTCCAGGGCGGCGGCTGTCGTCAGCACGTGGAGGAGGTCGAAATGCCGCTCGTTGTCGACCCGCACCCCGTGCACCGTGACAGTGATCGCATCCCGTGGATCGGCAGACGTACGTACTGCCGCGAGCGTGTGCTCGACGATCGGGTCGGCAACACCCTCGTCGATGAGCAGGGCCAGGATCGCGGCCTTGCCTCCGGTGCTTGCGTACACCGTGGGTACGGCCGCCTCGGCCTCCCGCGCGATGTCAGCGACGGTGACCCTTCCATAGCCGTGCTCGACAAACAGGCGATTGGCGGCGTCAAGGATCGCCCTCCGCGTCTCCGCCGCCGCCTTGGCACGTCGGCCGGCCCGGTAAGGGCGCCGTTCATCGCGCGGTTGGGTACTCATGTTCCCTTCTTCAAGCAACACACACTACTTTCAATATAGGATCCCCATATCGAGTAGGAAGACCCTCTCGTCGCGACCATCATCTCCGCGCACCGGCGAGGGCGCCTGTCACCACCCCTCCATCAGGAGCCATGCACGTGAGTCATTTCCTTTCCTCAACCGGCACTTCTGACCGCCAGTACGTACTGGGGCAGGAGCTGCGCGTCAACATCCTCACATCCGCGGCGGAGACCGACGGACGCCATGACATCACCGACTCGGTGCTGGCGACGGGCTCGGCGACCCCGCTCCACATGCACACGAAGTACGAGGAGCGTCTCTGGGTCGCCTCAGGTTCGCTGGAGGTGTGGGCCGGGACGGACGCCGTGACCTTGCGTTCCGGCGACTTCTTCGCCATTCCCATGCACGTGCCGCACATGATCAAGTCCGGTCCCGACGGCGCTCGGGCTCTCAACATCAGCTCGCCGGCCGGATTCGCCGAGCTCATCGCCCGGGCGGGCACTCCTCTTCACCTGGCCACGCCCGAGACCGAACTGGACGCGGAGCTGTTCATGGCGGTGGCCCAGGAACTCGGCGACGTCGTCCTCGGCCCGCCCGGGACGACGCCTGCCGACCTGGAGCGACGCGACGGCTAGCTCGGGCAGGGCATGGGGCGGCGGCGTCCGGTCACATCGTGCGGACCACGAGGGTGTGCGTGGTTTCGGCTGCGATGGCGGCCGGCGTCGCCGACCGCCGGGTCACCTCCACGTCACTGGCCAACTCAACGGGGCTCCGTTGACGTTCCCGATACTTCACCGGGCCTCGGCGCGGGCAAATATCAAGCAGGCCCCATCTCCGCGGCGCCGGCGGAGTGCGGCTTGACGCACAGCCATGCGCTGATGAGGCATCCGTCGCCGCCGGGATGGATCTCGACATGGTCCGCCAGATACTCCACGATCCCCGTGCCGCGCCCGTGCTCGTCGGGATCGATGGCAGGGGCCTCGAAGCGGGTGCGCGGTCCGGAGTCGGCCACGCTGATGCGGAGCATGTCGTCCTCGAGGGCCAGCAGCAGTGTCATGCGCGAGCGGCCGTGCTGGACAGCGTTCGTGGCCATCTCGTCGACGATCAGAACCGCGGCTTCCTGTTCCTCACCGCCGATACGCCACCGCTGGAGCAGCTCGGCGGTGAAGACGCGAACCGCTCCCACCAGCATCGCCTGAGACGGCAACGTCAGTACCGCGGACTGCTGCACCCCGCACACGCGATCCGCCTCACTCAACGCGCTCACCGAAGGACACTGAGTGTTGATCACGGACATCGCCGTCGCCTTTCATCCCGGTGCAGACGCTCTCAAAGCCGCCTTTTAGTTGAATGCTTAACTACACCTTTCCTATTCCTCTCCTGTCCCAGAGCGGCGCTGACCGCCCGCCACCCACGAAGGCCGGTTCGACTCAGTCGAACCGGCCGTTGTGAGCGCGTCGCCGCGAAGGCCGTCACCCCGTCGTGACTCCGGCGGCGCCAGTGCGGGCTGACTCCCCGTCATTGCGCATCTTGGTCCGGACAGGCGCCGTTTCGCGCAGGAACAGCGACATCGTCAGGCTGATCGCAAGGCCGACGATCGCGACGACGACGATGGACTGGATGCCGAAGTGCTGCGCCACGAACCCGCCGATGACCGGCGTGAGCCCGCCGCCCGTGATCTCACCGATGCCGATCGGCAAGCCCGCCGCGGAGGCGACCAGGGCTGCGGGCACGGCCTCGGTGACCACGGGGCCGGTCAGCAGGCACAGGGCACCGAACTCACAGACGGCCGCGACGAACAGCACCACGAAGAGGGCCGCCAGGTTCGCGCCGAGAGTACGGAAGACGAGGAGCGCGGCAATGCCGATGACGAAGGCCGCGAAGAGGACGGGTTTCCGGCCCAGCCGGTCGGACAGCGCCGGCAGGGCTATATATCCGACGAACCCGCCGACTCCGAAGGCCGACAGGACGAAGCCCATGTCGGTGGCGGGCAGGCCGAGATGGTCGGTGAGGTAGCTCGGCATGAGGCTGATCATGACGAAGACACAGGAGAAGTTGCCGAACAGCATGGCCGTGGCCAGGACGACATTGCGTTCGGCGAAGATCGCGCGTCTGGACGGGCGATCGCCCGCCTGCGCCTCCGCGGTCCCGCCGTCTGCGCGCACCTTGCCGGCCGCAGCCGTGTGCTCGGGCTCCCGCAGAATTCGGTAGAGCAGGAAGGCGACAATGAACCCGGGCAGCGCCACCAGGCCGAAGACCCATCGCCAGCTCGACAGCACGACGAGCAGTTGGGTGGCGATGATCGGGCCGACGCCGAGTCCGAGCAGCGCGAACAGGCTCTGCTGGAGACCCATGTTGAATCCGCGGCGCGACGGTGTCGAGGACTCCGAGGTGTGCGCGATGCTCGTAGGTGTGTAGGCGCCTTCGAACAGCCCCATGGCGGCACGGAGCACAAGCAGCATTCCCATGCCGGACACGGCCCCGGTGAAGCCGCAGACGAGGGAGAATCCGACCACGGCCGGGATGAGGACTTTACGCCGCCCGATGCGGTCGGAGAGGTTGCCGGCGATGATCGACGCAAGGCCCCAGAAGATGGCGAGGACGCCGCTGATGATGCCGAGGTCCTGGTAGGTCAGGCCCAGGTCCTCGACCATCGCGGGAAACAGGGGGGCGATGATGTTGCGGTCCAGTCCGACCAGACCGAAGCCGACAGCGAGAAGCGCGACGATCCGCACCTCGTAGCGCCGCGCGGACCTGGTGGCCTCATGCGCCGGTGCTTCAGGGCCGGCCTCCGGCACCTTGGAATCCCCGGGACGACTGGATGGGTTCTTCATGAACGTCTCCCTTGGTGAACTTCCGTGAACGGTGGGTGCCGCGCCGGCCGAGGGGAGCCGGCAGAATCCAACGCGGAGATCAGCGACCGTCGTTCGCGATGTCAGTACCGGGGCAGATCGAGTTCCCACGAGCAGCTCGCCGCGTGGGGCGCCCCGGTGCAGGGAGTATCAGCACGTGAGCGGGACAGCTCCTGCACGATCGTGCTGTCGAGGCTGCACGAAACGCGCAGGTTGAGCTGGGTACGTCCGGACGTCGATGGACGCGACGGTCAGGCCGTCTCTCCCAGCAGTTCGCACAGCTCGTCGTCCAGGTCGAGCAACTGCCATTCCTGGCCGTCCGGGACCATGTCGTAAGTCCGCTCCAGCCATCGATCCACGACGGCCAGGGGAGCGTGCAGCAGTGCCTGTCCACTGGGGGAGGACAGAGCCAGGCACAGGACGCGTCGCCGCCCCTCATGGGTCGGCCAGATCCTCACGTCGCCGTGCCCGGACGGCCGGACGGTGCCCATGGCCAGCAGCTCGCGGGCGAAGACCCAGGTGACCTGGGTGTCCGCGCCGGCGTCGAAGTCGATGTGGACGGCACAAGGGTCATGCGGGCTGTACCACAGACGAGTCGCCACACCGACACTGCTGTCCGGTGCGACCACCAGGCGCATCTCGCACTCCTGCTCGACGAATATCTCCATGGTCTTGCTTCTCTCTGTCGGCTACGACCGCCCGCGGACCCTTGTCCGACGATCGCCTCCGCATACACGAGAAGGCGCGCCCGCGGATGTTCCGCGGACGCGCCAATGCCCTGGGATGCCTTGCGGCTGGAGTCAGGAGGCGAGGCCGGCCTTGAGGGCGGCGGCGACCTGGACAACGCGCTCGGCCTGGTGGCGGGCGGCGTTGCGGGTCTGGTCACCGATGGGGTTGTTGCCCTGGGCGTCGACATGGGACGTGCCGTAGGGGTTGCCGTCGACGAACTTGACCGGGTCGGTGTAGCCGGGGCTGACGATCAGGCCGCCGAAGTGATGGATGGAGTTGTACAGGGCGAGCAGAGTGGACTCCTGACCGCCGTGAGTGGTGGCAGTGGTCACGAAGCCGCTGTACACCTTGTTGGCCAGCTTGCCCTGGGCCCACAGGCCGCCGAGCGTGTCGATGAACTGCTTCAGCTGCGAGGAGATGTTGCCGAAGCGGGTCGGCGTGCCGAAGATCACGGCGTCCGCCCACTCGATGTCACTCGGAGTCGCCTCGGGGATGCCGGCGCTCGCGGCCGTGTGAGCGGCCCAGGCCTCATTGGAGGCGATGGCGGCCTCCGGAGCGAGCTCGGCCGCCTTCAGCAGGCGGACCTCGGCGCCGGCCTTCTCGGCGGCGTCGTTGATCTCCTTGGCGATCTCGGCGCTGAAGCCGGTGGAGGAGTAGTAGACAATGGCGAGCTTGACAGGTGCGGCCACGATTGCGGTCTCCGTTGCGTTGGTGTCGTTGTTGCGATTACGGCTGAAAATGCCCATGAGGTTTGCGCCCTGCTGGGTTACGTCTTGCGGATGTGGACGATGATTTAACGCTCAACTTCATCGTTCGCCACATAGTACAACATTCAACGATGTCCGCCGGCCGGGCCGCCGCCTCCTCGCCCACCGAACCCAATGTCTCGGGTCGGCATCGGAGTCGCGGAGGAAGTGCAGAGATCCGGCGACTTCACCAACCAACCGTCCATCCACGTTGGTTGAACGTGAAACGATGTGCCAACACGCTCCGCTTCAAAGAGGACGACGTCATGACTTTCCCGTTCGGTCGAAAGCGCAAGAAGGCCTCTGCGGCCCTGCTTCCAACGCTCCCGCGTGGCGCAGGGGTTGTTAGTTGTGAGGTCGTGGACCCGATGGGCATGCCGCTGCACGGCGCAACGGTCACAGTGACCGACGGCATCACCCGCTCCATGACGGTGACCTCCACCACCGATCCGTTCGGACGGTTTGTCACCATGCTGCCGTCCGGCGAATACGTGGTCCTGGTGACGGCCGACACCCTGGAGCCGGTCCGCGTGACCTTCGCGGTGGCCGCCGGGTCCAGCCACGACCTGGGTCAGATCCGCCTGAATCCCTCCCCGGTCAAGCAGCTTCCAGTGCCCGGGAGTTGGGTGTTCGACCCTCCGCACACCGCCATCCGCTTTGTCGCGCAGCACGTGGGCATGGCGAACGTGCACGGCCGCTTCACTCGTTTCGACGGCGACATCAAGATCGGTGAGAACATGGGGGACTCGTACGTCGAGGTCTCCATCGATGCGGCCAGTATCACCACCGGCAACAGAACCAGGGACAACCACCTGCGCTCGCCGGACTTTCTCGACGTGGCCAAGTACCCGGACATCCACTTCGCCAGCGAGAGCTTCGTACACCGACATGGCGCCAAGTGGACGGTGCAGGGCGTGCTGACCATGCATGGCGTCAGCAGGTCGGTGCAGCTGGACACGACCTACCTGGGCATGGTCAACGGAGGCTATGAGCAGGAGTTGCGCTGCGCCGCTCTGGCCACAGCCGAACTGCATCGAGACGATTTCACTCTCAACTGGCGCTCGATGCTGGCGCGTGGCATCGCCGTGGTGGGGCCGCGGATCAAGCTGGAACTGGATCTCCAGGCGATGTTCCAGGGCCCGGACACCCCGACGCCGCCGCAGTAGGGCCTTGGCGCTCGTCTGGTCGCCCTGAGCCACTCCGCCGACGGGCCCCGCATGGGTGTTGTCCCCGGACACCCGGGCGGGCGAGCGGTCACCTGTGGCCGCACCGGAGCCGGGTCGCGCGTGAGGCGCCCGAGATAGTACGGGTCCGCCGACGGACAGGGCCACGTCCGCTGCGCTCAGCACGAGTCAGCCGACGCCAGTGTGCACGACAATGGCCGGCCGGTTCGGCGCCGCTCCGGAGCCACGTGCTGTCCTCGGTTTCGTGAGCTCCGGAGCGGCGGTTCCCGGGATCAGCGCTCGAGGACGAGGGCGAGGCCCTGGCCGACGCCAATGCACAGGGTGGCGACTCCGGTGCCGGAGCCCGCCGCGGCGAGCTGGTGGGCGACGGTGCCGGCGAGGCGGGCTCCGGAGGCGCCCAGCGGGTGGCCGAGGGCGATGGCGCCGCCATGTGGGTTGAGGATCGCGGGGTCGAACTCGGGCCACTCGGCGAGGCAGCCGAGCACCTGGGCGGCGAACGCCTCGTTGAGTTCGAGTGTGGTCAGGTCACCGAAAGCCTTCCCCGCCTTCGCGAGGGCCCTGTTGACCGCCTCGACCGGGGCCAAGCCGAAATAGTGCGGCTCGATCGCTGATACGCCGCTCGCGCTCACCCGCGCCAGCGGCTCACGGCCGGTGGCCTTCAGGCCTTCCTCGTCGACCAGCAGCAGTGCCGCCGCACCGTCGTTCAGCGGGGAGGCGTTGCCCGCCGTCACCGTGCCGCCCTCCCGACGGAAGGACGGCTTCAGCTTGGCCATGGCCTCCAGGGAAGCGTTCTCCCGAACACCCTCGTCGCGGTCGAACATGACCGGCTCACCCTTGCGCTGCGGGATCGGCACGGGAACGATCTCGGCGTCGAACAGGCCCGCGGCCTGCGCCCTGGCGGCCTTCTGGTGCGAGGAGAGCGCGAACTCGTCCTGCCGCTCCCGGGTGATCTTGTGCTTCTCGGCGATGAGTTCGGTGGACTCACCCAGCGAGACGGTCCACTGCGGGTTCATCCTCGGGTTGACCATGCGCCAGCCCAGAGTCGTGGAGTACAGCTCCGCGTGTCCGGCCGGAAAGGCGTGCTCGCTCTTGGGCAGCACGTAGGGTGCGCGGGTCATCGACTCGACGCCGCCGGCCAGGGCAATGGAGGCGTCGCCGAGCGCGATGGCCCGCGCGGCTTGGACGACCGCCTCCAGCCCGGAGGCACAGAGGCGGTTGACGGTGACGCCCGGCACGGTCACCGGAAGGCCTGCCAGCAGTCCGGCCATACGAGCGACGTTGCGGTTCTCCTCTCCGGCACCGTTGGCGTTGCCGAGGAAGCCGACATCGATCCGGCCGCCCTGCAGCCAGTAGTTGAACATCTCCGGCACGGAGACCACCGCGTCCGCGGTCTCGGCCAGCTCACCGTCCCCGATGGACAAAGGCAGCCGGGTCGGCTTGGAGCCGATCGTCCCCGACTCGTAGATCAGCACCAAATCCGGGTTGACAGTGGCGCGAGCGAGGTTGGCTGCGGTGCTGGGAAGTCCGATGCCGACGAAGCAGCTCCTCGCCCCCGGCCAGCGCACGGGCGGCCTTCACCTCCATCAGCTCGTCCCCGCTGAATTCCACGCTCTCGGTCATCGGGAGACCGCCCTGGCGCCGAGCACGTTCTCCTCGAGCCATGCCGTGAAGGCCTCGCGGTCGCGGGAGATCGGGTCCCAGGACCGGTAGAAGTCGTTGTCGCGCACCGAGTAACCGGCCGCGTACGAGGGGTGTGCCCCGCCGGGCACGACAGCCACCGCGTCGATCAGCCAGGTGGGAAGGATCACGCCGCCCGGGCGGAGCTCGAGATCGTCCACGATCTCTTCCACGGTCACGAGGGACCGGTCGGCCGCCAGCACGGCCTCCTTCTGCACGCCGGTCAGGCCCCACAGCTGGACATTGCCCTTCGTGTCGGCCTGCTGGGCGTGGATGACGGTGACATCCGGATGGAGAGCGGCGACGGCGGCCAGTTCCTCACCGGTGAAGGGGCAGGCGACGGTGGAGACGGTGTCGGTGCGCCGTGGCAGGTCGTCACTGCCGCGGTAACCGCGCAGGACCGCGAACGGCAGCCTCGACGCCCCGGCGACATAGCGGTTGGCCATGCCGGCGTGGCTGTGCTCATCCAGCTCCAGCGGGCGCGGCCAGCCGTTCTCCACCGCGTCCCTGAACCGGTGGAGCGAGCTCACCCCTGGATTGCCGCCCCAGGAGAAGACCAGTTTCCGTACCAGACCGGCACCGATCAACTGGTCGTAGATCACATCCGGAGTCATCCGCACAAGAGTGAGGTCGGTGATCTGCTGCCGGATGATCTCGTGTGCCGCCGCATACGGAATCAGGTGCGTGAAGCCTTCCACAGCGACGGTGTCCCCGTCATGGATCAGCTCCGCCACCGCCTCCTGCAGCGTGAGTTGTTTGGCCATTGCTTGCCCATCGTTCACATAATGATCATTACTGCCGCTTGACTGCCCTGGATCACATCCAGGGCCTGGGCACCTGGGTCCGCGTGCGAAACACGACGCATGCCTGGCTGAAAGTGGGGGGATTCCCGCATGCGGCTCTCCGTACCGCGCCGACATGGTGGTGCCGGGCTTGTTCGCATCGTTGCCATGAAGTTTGGGCGGACTCGTCGCGGGGTTTCCTGCACGATTCTGCCGTTGTGGCTGCACGAAACGCGTGATGTGGCGGGGCGGTGCCCAGCGGGGCGGAGCAAGCAGGCGCCGCTCCTCGCTGGGAGTCCGGAGGAGCGGCGCCGCCGTGACGCGTTCGCGTGGACAGGGCAGGGCTGCGAACACGGCACGTTGTGGGCGTCACCTCGGGGCCGACCGGTGACGCCGTTGCCGGAGGCACAAATTTCGTTGAATAATAAACCACACTTCGGGCGGTGGAGGTGCGGCAGGGTGGTTCACGCCGGGTCGGTGAGCCAGGGGTAGCGGGCGGTGTCCTGGCCGGCGTAGTCGGGATCCAGGTAGATGAAACACCGCTGGATCTTCCAGTCACGGATCTCGAACACGTCGCACCAGCGTCCGGCGCCCCATTCGGGCACTCCGGCGCGCCATGGGCCGTCGCGGTGCTCACCGTGGCTGGCGCCCTCGCACACGACCACGTCGCTGCCCGAAAAGATCCAGTTGAAGTTGGCGTAGTGGTGCTCGATCTGCTTGATCGTGCTGCCGACCTCGGTGAAGAGCCGGCCGATCTGCTCCTTGCCGGTGGCCAGACCCCACTTGGGGAAGTACACCTGGGCGTCGTCGGCGAAAAGGTCCAGGATGCTGCCTCCGGTGGAGGTCACTCCGCCGTGGTCGAACGCCTTGAGGTACTCCAGCGCGACCGACTTGCGCTGTTCGTCGGTCATCGTCTGCTGGGTCAGAGCCATCGCGATGGTTCCTTCCGTGTCGTGGTCTCCGGTCCCGGCTGCGGATGACCGGGACGCGCTGCGATTCGTTGTCGCTTCAGTCGGTCGAGATGTCCTTGACCGGCTCGGCGTGCGCCGCGTGCGCGGCCCGGTAGGCGAAGGCGAGGATGGGACCGAGTGTGGCGCCGCCGGCCCAGTAGGCCTGGGCCGAGGCCGAGGCAACACAGTTGCCCACGCCGTACAGTCCGGGGATGGGCCGGTCGGTGTCATCGACGACCTGGCCGTCCGGAGTGGTCTTCGGACCACCCTTGGTGTCCAGGGTTCCGCCGGTGACCAGTGCGGCGTAGTACGGTCCGTTGTCGGCCAGCGGCCACATGGTCGGGTTCGCCCGCTTCGGCTCGTCCTTGACCGGACCGTTGAAGAGCACCTGGACGGCGCGTTCCCCTCGGTGGAAGTCCCGGTCCACACCCTCGCGGGCCATCTGGTTGAACCGTTCGATGGTCGCCTTCAAGTTGGGGGTGAAGTCGTCGGCGAGCCGCAGTCCTCCGGTGTTGCCGACGTACCGGGCGAGCCGCTCGTCGACCCGCCCGGCGAGCTCATCGAGGGTCTGCCCGGTGATGACGTGGGCGTTGTCGGCGCCCGGCGGAACAATGAGCCGCCCGTACTCGGTGCTCGCCGAATGCTCCTGGCTGCGCCGGTCCCACACCTGGACCAGAACGAGGTTGGGGTATTCGGCGGCCGATGGGTCCCATTGGAAGAACGTCTGCGCCAGTTCGTTGTAGGGGAGCTTCTCGTTGACCACGCGCCGGCCGTGCCTGTTGACGAACAGCATCGAGTCGCCGGCGACGGAGAACATCCCCACCAGACCTGGGTCGCGGGCGACCGCCTTCTCCAGCGGCACCGGGCACATCCAGGCGTAGTTCATGTTGCGCAGCTGGGCTCCGACCGCGGAGGCGATGGGCACGAAGTCGCCCTCGTTGGTGTCGGCCGCGCAGCCGCCGTAGACGGGGACGCTGACGAAGTTCCGGCGCAGTTCGGCGTTGTGGGTGAACCCGCCGGTGGCGAAGACGACTGCCTTGCGGGCGCGGACGCGGCAGGGCTCTCCGTCCGCGGTGTCCGCCTCCACCCCCACCACGGCACCACCGGAGCGGATGAGGCGCTGGACGCGGTGGCCGGTGCGGATGTCCACGCCGTCACGGCGAGCGGCGGCGCTGAGCATGCGGATGGCCACCTGGCCGCCGTCCGACATCGACTCGCCGGCCTCGCTGGGAACCAGCACCCGGCCCCTCGGCGCCGCGTTCTCGGGCAACTCGGCCCAGTAGTCCGGTACGTCCGCACAGTGGCGGTAGGTGAGCGCACCGCGCTGCGCGAGCAGTTCGGCTGCCGGGGACGCGCTCTCGTAGATGGCCCGGCACAGCTGGTACTCCCAGCGGCTCAGACCCAGCGTCGGATGGTCGGGGTCGTATTCACGCGGGCGGGAAAGCCGGGCCATGTAGCGCAGGCAATCCTCTTCCCGGTCCTCGATACCGAGGGTGCGCATCGGCGCGTTGTTGGGCACCCAGTACCAGAACGCCGCCTTGCGTGCGGTGCCACCCAGTTCGGCGGCCTTCTCCAGCAGGATGACGTCGTTGCCGAGCCAGCGGGAGAACAGGGCGGCCGGCAGACCGCCCCCGCCGCCGCCCACCACGACGATGTCCGCTTCAGCGGTGAAACCCGCTGCGGGGATCGGGGCGGCCGAACCCCGTGTTGCTTGTGCCATGAGGCCCTCCTTGGTCGTCGCGCGTGCCTCGCCTGCCGCCTCGGCGGCGTGCCGCAGGACGCGGCAAACGTTAGGAATCCAGGTGGCGGCGTGGGTGTCCCGTTCTGGGACAGGGTCTGTGCCACGACGCGCCATGCGCCCGGGCACGGGGCTGTACGTCCGTACGGACCGTGTATTACCGTCCGCGGCACGATCCGCCGGTGGCGGACCGCCCAGGTGACCGCTTCGATGCAGCGTCGCATCGTCCTTGAGGGGGCACCGTGCTCATGGCCGACGCCAAAGACTTCACTCGCCTGTCACATCGGGCCCGGGAGGACTTCCTCACCGGCCGTGACCCGGTGGGACGGGTGCGCGCCGAGGTGCTGGCCTCCTGGCGCCGTTCCGTGCTGATCGGCGCGCCGCCCAACGCCGCGGCACTGCCCTACACGGACGGCGTCGACCTCGACGGCGCGCTGTACTCGGCGGCACGACCGGTGCTGACCAGGCTGGCCAATCGGTTGCACGGCACACGCGCGGCGGTACTCCTCGCCGACCGTGACGGGCGGGTCCTTCAGCGCTACGTCGACGACGGGCGGGTGCGGGCCATGATGGACACCACCAACTCGGCGCCCGGCTTCTGTCTTCGGGAAGAGTTCTGCGGGACCAACGGCCTCGGCACCGTGCTGGAGGAGGGCCGTTCGTTCTCTGTCATCGGGGCCGAGCACTTCGCCGAGCAGTTCATGTGCTACGCCTGCTTCGGAGCGCCCGTCCGCCACCCCGTCACCGGTCGGATGCAGGGAGTGCTGACCTTCCTGTGCCCGGCCGAGGACGCCAGCCCGCTGATGCCGGCGTTCGTGGAGGAGACCTGTCAGGCCGTCCAGGAGCGCATCCTGGCGGCCGCCTCTTCGAGAGAGCGCCGGCTCCTGGACGCCTTCGCCTCGGCCAGCCGCAGGACCAGCCGAGCGCTGCTGGCCGTCAACGAGCACACGGTCATCTCCACGCCTGCGGCGGCTCGGCTGGTGGAAGGCATCAGCCACGGGACGCTGTGGGAGCTGGCGGCGCGGGCCATCGCCGAGCAGGGAGCGGCGGAGGAAACCTGGCTGACCGAGTCCGGCCGGGTGCTGGATCTGCGTGCCCGCCCCGTGGCCGACGGCGACCAGGTCGCCGGGGCACTCGTGGAACTGGCGTCGCCACGCTCGGAGCGGCGGAAACGGCCCGGTGATCCGGTGCCTGCCGCGGCGAGTGCCGAGGCTGAGCAGCGGCTGCTGCACCGCCTGGGCGGCACCAGCGCCCCTTGGCGGCACGCGATGGCCCGTGCCGCGCGTGTGCCGACGGATGACCAACCGGTACTGATCTCCGGAGAGGCGGGGACCGGGAAGAGTGAACTGGCGCGTGCGCTTCACGAGTTGACTCAGCCGGACGGGACGCTGCACATACTCAATGCCGCACTCGCCGCAGTGGACGGCCCCGACGCCTGGCTGCGGCGCGTCCAGGAGCTGCTGGAGCGCCCCGGGCCGGGCACCCTGGTCCTCACTCATCTTGAGGTCCTCCCCGCCGAGGTCGCTCTGCCGCTGGCGGCCCTGCTCGACGAACACGACCCGCCCGAGCCGCTCCGGCTCATCGGCACGACGACGTCGCCTTCAAGCGCCCAGCCGGTGCTCGGGCCACACGTCGAGAGGCTGGCAGTCCACCGCATCGAGCTGCCGCCGTTGCACGAACGACGCCCGGACATCCCCGACCTGGTCGGGCGGCTCGTGCGCCGGTACGGCGGCGAGTTGCTGCGCTGCCGCCCGGAGGTCGTGCAGGCACTGGCCAGGGCCCCCTGGCCCGGCAACATCCGGCAGCTCGAGCTCGTGATCCGCTCGGCCGCCGCGCAGCGGCGCACGGGCGACATCACACTGGCGGACTTGCCGTCCGACCTGCTGCACCCCTCCCGGCGGCCGCTGCCGTACCTGGCGGATGTGGAACTGCGCGCCATCGTCAGCGCGCTGCAGCGGGCCGACGGGAACAAGAAGCTCGCCGCCCGCGACCTGGGGATCTCCCGGTCGACGCTCTATCGCAAGCTGCGGTCCTACCACCTGGATCTCGAGAGGGTGGCCTACTGACCTGGGGCTTTCCCTCTGGCGCACGGCGCAGCGACAGCACCTCGACACCGAAAGTTCAACTTTAAACGTCCATGGTGTTCCGAATCAGGGCCAGCGAGCCTATGCTCGGTGGCCAGCGCCTGTTGGCCTGTTCGCTGACGTACTCGGCAGGGAGTCGAAGCCGATGCAAGAGTTGGGCGTCCAGGACACCCTTGGGATCCTCAGACAGCCGTGGGTGCGTCCGGCGCGTACGAGCGCCGGCCTCGGTTGGAAGGGGTTGTACCTGTCCACCCAGGCCGAGCGGCCGTACCGGAACGCGTTCGACGGGGCACGGAGCCACTTGCTGATCCTGCACCTGGACGGCCCGGTCACGGTACGCCGCGGACGGCGGGGACTGACCGACACCCGTCGGGTACCGCCGGGCGGGCTGTTCCTGCACCCGGCCGGTACGGCGCTGGATGTGGAGCTGGCCGACCAGCTGCGCACCGTGCACGTCTACCTGGCGGAAAAGACCCTGCAGCAGGCACTCGGCGAGTCGGACCGGACGGTACGGCTGGCCGAGGAGTTCGGCGTCACCGATCCGCTGCTCGAGCAGACGGTCCTGGCCCTGGACTCCGTGGTGCGCGACCCGCAGCCCTGCAGCCGCACATACGCCGACCAGCTCGCCCTCACCATCGCCGCCCAGCTGGCCTGGCGGCACAGCGACCGCCACCGCGCTCCGGCCGCCACGGCCCGGCCTGCGGGCCTCACCGACCGGCAGTTCACCGTGGTGCGAGAGCTGATGGATGCCCGGCTGTCGGATCCGCTTCCGCTGGAGGAACTGGCTGCCGCGGTGGGGCTGAGCGTGAGTCAGTTCGCCCGTGCGTTCAAGGCGCGCACCGGGCAGCCTCCACACCGTTACCTGATGCGGCTGCGGGTGGAGCAGGCCGCGCGGCTGCTGCGCACAAGCGTGCTGCCCATCGCCCAGATCGCGGCCTGCTGTGGTTTCTCGCACCAGGAGCACCTCACGCGGGTGCTGCGTGCCCAGCTGGGCAGCACCCCGGCCGAACTGCGCCAGCGCGGGTAGCACGGCCGCGCGTTTCGTGCAGCGGCAGGGCGGGATCGTGCAGGAGATCCGGCTACTGCGCGGTCCATACTTCCTCAGCAGCGATCCCGAACAAGCCGGGCATCGCCATGCCGCGCAGTACGGAGAGCCGCATGCGGGAATTCCTCTACTCCAGTCCCACCACACGGATCGTGTTCGGCACGGGGACCTTGAGAAACCTCCGCCAGGAGGTTGAGCACCTGGGCCGCACCCGGGCGTTGGTCCTGGCCACCCCTGGTCAGGCCGCCCTCGCCGAGGAGGCCCGCGAGATACTGGGTCCCCTGGCAGCCGGTACGTTCACCGGTGCCGCTATGCACACGCCGGTCGACGTCACCGAGAGCGCCCGCAGGGTCGTCGACAACGTGGGCGCGGACTGTCTCGTCGCGGTCGGCGGAGGTTCGACCACCGGTCTGGCCAAAGCCCTGGCTGTGCGCACGGGACTGCCGCAGATCATCGTCCCCACCACCTACGCCGGCTCCGAGGTCACCCCTGTCCTGGGTGAGACCGAGAACGGCGTCAAGACCACCCGCTCGTCTCCGGAGATTCTGCCGGAGACGGTCGTCTACGACGTCGACCTCACACTCGGGCTTCCGGCACCCCAGTCGGTGACCAGCGGCATCAACGCCATGGCGCACGCCGTGGAGGCGTTGTACGCGCCACAGGCCAACCCCGTCACCGACGAGCTGGCGCTCCGGGCGATCTCACTGCTGGGCGGCGCCCTGCCGCGGATCGTCGCCGATCCGGCCGACCGCGACGCCCGCGCCGACGCCCTGCAGGCCGCCTGGCTGGCGGGTGTCTGCCTGGGCACGGTCGGCATGGGACTGCACCACAAGCTGTGTCACACCCTCGGCGGCTCCTTCAACCTGCCGCACGCGCAGACTCACACGGTCGTACTGCCGCACGCCATGGCCTACAACGCTGCCGGCGCCACCGAGGCGATGCGCCGGATCGCGGGTGCGCTGGCCGGGCCCGGTGCCGGGGTGCTCCCGGACGCGCCCACCGCCGTGTACGACCTGATCGCCGGCCTGGGCGGCCCGCTGTCCCTGCGCGAGCTGGGCCTGGCCGAGGACGACCTTCCCCGCGCCGTGGAACTCGCCACCGCCGAGCCCTACCCCAACCCCCGCCCGGTGACCCCCGAGGGAATCACCGCCCTGCTGAACGATGCCTGGTCGGGCGACCGCCCGCAGCCCGCCGACCCGCTCGCCGAGCGGCTGCACACGCTGCTCGGCCAGGTCACCGCGAGCTTCGACCGTGCGTCGGCCCCCAAGGCCCGGCAGCTGCTCACCGACCTGGTACGTCGCTTGCACGGCTTCGCCGTGGACAATGACCTGACCCAGGACGAATGGCAGTACGCCATCGATTTCCTCACCCGCACCGGCCAGATGTGCAGTCCCACCCGGCAGGAGTTCGTCCTGCTCTCCGACACTCTCGGCGTCTCCAGTGCGGTCGATGCCCTCACCAACTCCCGTACGGCGGGAGCGACACCCTCCGCGGTCCTCGGCCCGTTCTACACCGAGGGCCCGCCGCCGCGCGAGCACGGCGTGGACATCGCCGACGGCCTGCCGGGAGCACCCCTGTTCGCGGATGTGCGAGTCACCGACATCGAGGGCACACCGCTGGCCGGTGCCGTTGTCGACGTCTGGCAGACCAACGACGACGGCTTCTACGACGTACAACTGCCCGACCTGGACGGCCCGGTGCTGCGCGCCCGCTTCCTCACCGACGACGACGGTCGGCTCACCTTCTGGTCGATCGTGCCGGTGGCGTACCCCATCCCCGACGACGGCCCCGTGGGGCAGATGCTCACGGGCACCGGCCGTCACCCCTACCGCGCCCCGCACATCCACTTCATGATCAGCAGTCCCGGCCACAAGAGGCTGATCACCCAGCTTTTCGTCGCGGGCGGTGACTACATCGACGGTGACACGGTCTTCGGCGTCAAGGACGCCCTGATCGTCGACTTCCCCGAACACAAGGAGCCCGCCCCTGACGGTCGCGTCGTCGACGGGCCCTGGCACCGGCTTGACTACACCTTCCGCCTCGCCTCCGCCCAGTAGGCTTCGCCGAAAGCCCGGTGGCGCCAAGGATTTCCTTGGCGCCACCGGGCTTTCGGCATGCCCTGACAGCGGTACAGGCGCAGGCGGGCGGCAGGCCGAGCTTCGGCCATCGATGGTTGTTCGGGTTCTGTCCGCAGTGGCCGCCGCGGACAGAACCCGAACAGCGCTCAGCCCAGGGACAACGCCTCGACGGCCCGCTCCTGATCGGCGACGTTCTTGAGGACGACGCCCAGAGTCCCCCTCACCGTCTCGCTGTCCAGCTCGTCACGATCGAGGGCGACCAGGGTCCGCGCCCAGTCGATGGTCTCCGCGATCGACGGCGCCTTGCGCAGCTCGAGACCGCGCAGTGCTGTCACGGTGCGCACGACTTGTTCTGCCAGCCGCTCGGCGGCCTGCGGCACACGCGCGAGCACGATCTCCCTCTCCCGTTGAGGCGTCGGGTAGTCCATATGCAGGTAAAGGCACCGACGCTTGAGCGCCTCGGAGAGCTCACGACTGGCGTTGGAGGTGAGCACGACGAACGGGCGCCGCACGGCGGTGACCGTCCCCAACTCCGGGATGCTCACCTGGAAGTCCGACAACACCTCAAGAAGCAGACCCTCCATCTCAAGGTCCGCCTTGTCCACCTCGTCGATGAGGAGCACGGTGGGCTCGGAGCGGCGTATGGCCGCCAGCAGCGGCCGGTCGAGCAGGAACTCCTCGCCGAACACGTCATCGTGGACCTGTTCCCAGGCGGAGTCGTCGCGCGACGCCTGGATGCGCAGCAACTGCTTCTTGTAGTTCCACTCGTACAGCGCGCGCGCCTCGTCCAGTCCTTCGTAGCACTGCAGTCGCACCAGTTCGGCGCCGGTGGCCACCGCCACCGCCTTGGCCAACTCGGTCTTCCCCACACCCGCCGGCCCCTCGACCAGCAGCGGCTTCTCCAGCCGGTCCGCGAGGAAGGCGGTGGTTGCGATGGACTCGCCGACGAGATAGCCCGTCGCCGCGAGCCGTTCGCGTACGTCATCAACGGTCGAGAACGCTGTCATGAATGATGTCCTGTTCGTGCGGTGTGCATTGGTTGGTTCACTGCGCTTCCCGATCCGGCGGCCATGGGTGCCGGGAGGTGCGGGAAGATGTGCGCGAAACGGCGCTTGCATGCGGAGTCGGTGACGGCAGGGCCTGACAGCGTGTATCAGGTGGCGATGTGGGTGACGGCGTCGCCGAGTTGGCGCAGCGTCGACACTTCGAAGACCCGGGTGGCGTGCGCAGCGTAGAGGGACAGGCTGGAATCCCCGGTGTCCCATTCGCGGCGCGGCTCGGGGTTGAACCAGTACAGCCGACGGCTGAGCCGGTACAGCTCTTTGGTCTCCGTGAGGGCGGGCACCCGATCATGGGTGCGGGCATCACCGATCACCAGCACGGTGGTCTTGCCGGTGACCGCGTCCGGCCAGCGCCGCAGATGCTCCGCGAACGCGCGGCCGTAGTCGCTGCGGCCGTCGCCGGCGACCAGACCGCGCCGCCCCAGCAGGTGATGGACGTCGACGACGCCCGGCGCGGCCTCAAGGAAGTCGGTGACCTCGACGATTCCGTCGATGAAGACCCACGACCGTACACGGCGGAACTCCTCGTGCAGTGCGTGCAGCAGCGACAGTGTGAAGGGGGCGAACTGCGCAACGGATCCGGACACGTCGCACAGCACCACGAGGTCGGGTTTGGACGGATGGCGCCGCCGCATCCGCGGCGTGTGCAGAACGCCGCCGGAACTCATGCTGTCGCGGATGGTGCGCCGCATGTCGAGACGCCCGCGGCCGCGGCGCCGCCGTCCCAGCCGCGTGGCGATGTGGCGGGCGAGCGGCCGTACGGCGCTGCGCAGCGCGGCCAGCTCGTGCGGCGCCGCATACATGACGGGCAGGTCCTGCAGCCCCTCGGCGCGCGGCCGGTGCACGGCGTCCTGACCTCCCGTGTCGTGCAGACGTTCGCGGACGAGCTGCTCCAGGATGCGCAGCACTTCTTCGAGTTGCGCGTGCGCCTGAGCGTTGTCGAGCTGCCGCTCCAGCTCCGTCCTGTCCGGGGAACCGCGCATGAGCTGCTGGAGCACGCGGCCGAGCTCCAACCGGCGCAGCACGCGCTGCAGATGGTGACGCTCGCTGCCCGCCGTCGCATCGTCGATGCCCGCCCACTGCTCCACGGCATCCTCGAGCGCGACGGCGACCGAGTCGTCATCGCCCTGACGCAGGGCTTCGGTCAGTTGGTCCCGCAGGCCCTCCACCTCCGGCCGCCGGCCGCCGTCGGTCCGCTCCGCGTCCGTCTCCCGCCGGCCGACGCGCGGCGCGGGGAAGAACAGGTCGAAGAG
>NZ_JBQQCE010000139.1:0-21171 GCF_052245645.1 Streptomyces sp. KR55
TTCCAGAAGTTGCTGCCCACGCCACCATCCGGGCCGACCCAGAACACGTCCATCTGATCGGGGTTACGAGAAAAGGCCGCGATCGCACCGGGGACAGCATTGTTGGGACCGGCAATGGGAAATGGGTCATGCCAACCCTCGGCAGGGTTCCAGAAGTTGCTGCCCACGCCACCATCCGGGCCGACCCAGAACACGTCCATCTGATCGGGGTTACGAGAGAAAGCCGCGATCGCACCGGGGACAGCATTGTTGGGACCGGCAATGGGAAATGGGTCATGCCAACCCTCGGCAGGGTTCCAGAAGTTGCTGCCCACGCCACCATCCGGGCCGACCCAGAACACGTCCATCTGATCGGGGTTACGAGAAAAGGCCGCGATCGCACCGGGGACAGCATTGTTGGGACCGGCAATGGGAAATGGGTTATGCCAGCTCATGAAGCCTCCATACGGCAGTCGCGTCTCCGACTCAGAAAGGCTCAGGCGCATTAACACCAACTATAGGAGACCGCCCCAGAGGTCGCACCCCGAAGCCCACCATTCGACCTGTACGAGGCTCCCCCGTGCTCTTGGACACTCGATGTTGCCGTAGACCGTATCGAGGACTCATGGCGCGGGACGACGCCGGGGTGCACGGGATGCCTCATCCAGCCCCCTGACCAGCGACGTTATTACTGCATGAGCAAGGCTTGACTGAGGACTCGCGCAGGGCGGAGATGGGCGCGAGTTCCGCACGGGTCTGCGCCCACAGGATCAGCGCGTACGCCCCTACGGACAGCCCCGCGCCCAGCAGTCCGAGCCCGAGGAACGGCCGCAGGCGCGCGGGCGTCTGCGTACGCCAGCGGTACACGGCGTACGCCGGTATCACCATCCCCTGCACCGCCATGAGCCACGCGACGTACCCGAGGGGCGAGCCGGACGCCCGCACGCCCAGCCCGTCCACCACCGTGTACGCCGCGATCGACAGCCCGGTCGCCAGCGCCGCCCCGATCGCCGCCCAGTCCGGCCGCCGCCCGCGCAGCCCCCACAGCGCGGCGCCGGTGAGTCCCGCGCAGCTCAGCGCGATGCCGGCGACGACCCAGCCGTCCGGCACCTCGTGTGCGAAGACGGCGGCGAGCACGGTGACGGCCAGTGGCGCACTGCCGCGCGCGATCGGATACGCCTGCCCGAAGTCGCCGAGCCGGAAGGACGTCATCAGCAGCGCGTAGTAGGCGATGTGGATGGCAGCGGAGGCGAAGAGGTACGGCCACGCCCGCGCGGCCGGGAAGGCCACGAACGGCACGAGCGCGAGCCCGATGACCAGGCCTCCGCCCGAGATGAGCGCGAACCCGACCAGCTTGTCGGTGATGCGGTGGGCGATCGCGTTCCAACTCGCGTGGGCAACGGCGGCCAGCAGCACGGCCGCCGTGACCAGCGGCGTCACGCAGCCCGCTCGCGCACGTCCACCAGGGTGCCGCCGGCCTGGGCGATCAGCGCCTTGGGTTCCATCGGGAACACGGTGTACGGCGTACCGGCGGCGGCCCACACCACGTCGTGGTCGAGCAGCGACCGGTCGGCGAGCACCCGCGTCGCCGTCCGGTGCCCGAACGGCGGTACGCCCCCGATGGCATACCCCGTCGTCTCCCTTACGACGTCGGCGCCAGCCCGCGTGACCTTCCCGGCGCCGAGCTCCCTCCGCACGAGCTCCACGTCGACCCGGGACGCCCCGTCCATGAGGACGAGCACCGGGACCCCGTCCGCCGCGAAGACCAGCGACTTGCAGATCTGGCTCAGCTCGCACCCGATCGCGGCGGCGGCCTCGGCGGCGGTACGGGTCGCATCCGGGAACCGGCGGACACGACCGTGCAGTTCACCGAGCCCCAGCACGTCGAGGGCCGCCGCGAAACGGGGATGAGCATCTGAAGTTCCGGCATCCGAAGTGGTCATGAACGGCACGCTAGCGTTCCGTGTACGGCACATGCGACCGGGTTACGAGCGGCTCGCGCCCCGCGAGCCCGTCTCGTCCCCCGGTGCGCCCTGCCTGCACGCCGCCACGCTCCCCGATCATGGCGATATGTCCCCTTACCTGTTCGACAACAAGGACGACCGCACCCCGGACCGCTTTTCCGTCCTGGAGTCCTGCTACGACCCGTTCTCCCGCCGCCAGCTGGAAGAGACAGGGCTCGCCCGCGGCTGGCGCTGCCTCGAAGTGGGCGGAGGCGGCGGCTCACTGGGCGACTGGCTGGCCGAGCGGGTCGGCCCCGAGGGCGAGGTCACGGTCACCGACCTGGACCCACGCTGGGCGGAGTCCCGCCCACACCCGCCCAACGTCCACCTGCTGCGCCACGACATCGTCAACGACCCGCCGCCCGGCGCCAGCTTCGACCTGATCCACGCCCGCCTGGTCCTGCTCCACCTGCCCGAGCGCCTCGACGTCCTCGACCGCCTGGTCGGTATCTTGCGCCCCGGCGGCTGGCTGGTCCTGGACGAGTTCGACCTCTCCTGGACGCCGGTGCTGGCCGCGCCCGACGCTGCGGCGGTCTCCCTCTTCGAGCGCCTTCACTCCGCGCTGCTCACCCAGTTGGAGAAGACCGGCGCAGACCCCCTCTGGGGCCGCCGGACGCTTGCGGCCATGACGCGGGCCGACCTGACGGACGTCACGTGCACGACCTACGCCGAGGCCTGGCCGGGCGGCGGCACGGGCATCGGCCTGCACCGCGTCAACATGCAACAGGCGACAAGCGCCCTGCGCACGGACGGCGTCACAAACGAGGAACTAACCCGCTTCTACGCCCTCCTGAGGGACCCGGCGTTCGCCGTCAACTCCTACCCGCTGACCAGCACACGGGGTCGTCGCAGGTGACACCAGTTGGAGGAGTTACCGCCGGGGCCGACCGTCACTTCGCGACGTACGTCAGGAAGTCGGTCCAGGTGCTCGGAGTGACGGTGACGTGCGGGACTTCGGGGGTCTTGGAGTCGCGGATGTGGATGGTGGCGGGGGTGGTGGCGACCTCGCCGCAGTCGTTGACGTCGTCGGTGTCGCTGTAGCTGCTCTTGAACCAGTGGAGTTGTGCGGTGCTCATAGCTTCCCCAGCGCTTGCTCGATGAAGGCCAGCGACCCCCTCGGCGGGAGAGCCTGAGCCCGGATCATGCCATAGCGCAGCTCAAGGATCCGGAGATCCTTGGGGTTCTCGACCGGGCGGCCGTTGAACGCACCGGCACAGCGTCCAATCGCCGTGCCGTCAGCGAACTTCAGCACCTGGATCCGGCCCGACGATCCGGCGTGCTCCTCCAGGTCGGTGGGCATGACCTGGAGCGTGACGTTTCTCAACTACGCTATTTCCAACAGATGTTCGAGCTGTCGGCGAAGCACCGTCTCCCCGCCGATGGGGCGTTCCAGCGTCACCTGCTCCTGAACAAAACTGAGCGTCGGGGCAGGCTCCCGCTGGAAGATCGCCTTTCGAGCCGCGTGTGCGACCGTTCCCCGCTCCACCGTTTCCGGGCTGTGCGGGGGCTGCCTCATCTCGAACAGCGCCCGCATGTACTCCGGCGTCTGCAACAACCCATGGATGTTGTGGCTGCTGCAGAACAGCAGCTCCACCGCCCGCCCCTCCAACTCCGTCAGCTCCCGGACCTTCTTGGGGTACCGAGCCTGCTCCATGTCCCGCTTGAACGCCTTGAGATGCCCCTGCGCATTCAGGACGTCGTCCGCCCTGTCCAGGAACTCCGCCGGGGAATGCGCGCCCCTCGCCCCATCTTGCGGATCATGTCCTCGCCGTAGCCCATGACCTCACCCAGGTCGGCCGCCCGCATCCGGCCGCTTCCCGGCAGACCTTGATCAGGCGCCCCACCGCCTGGACCACCGGTTCGATCTCGTCACCCGGCTCGGTGTCCCAACCCGCCTCGTCCACACCGTCGTTCACGGCCACCCACCTCCGACGCGCACTCGTACCGTACAACTGCCAAGACGGCCGAGACAGCACGAGACAAAGGCCGGACAGTAGCCATACGCACACGTGCTGCCACCAGGCACCGTAGGCAGTTTCCGCCACGCTGAGTGACATGAATCAGGAAACCGTCGCCCCTGAAACCGAACCCGCCTGCACCGTCTGCAACTTCAGCGTGCTCCTGTCCCCCACGCCGCGCGGCGCCCGCCTCCCCCGCCTGAATGCCCCTACCCCGGACGCCGACTCCGGCCGCGGTCTCCTCCTCGTGGACGTGTTGGCCGACCGTTGGGGCATCGCCGCGGGGCCCCGCCCCGCAAGACGGTCTGGGCGGAGCTGACAAAAGGAAGCCGGTGAGGGCAGCCCCGTCCCCACGGAACCCTCACCGGCTGGTCTTCAGGGAAGCTGTCGCGTCAGACGCGTACCAGCTCCCGTTCCTCGTCGGGGTCCGCGTCCTTGCGGTCGTCGTCGGAGCGGGTGCGCAGGCCCTCGCCCTCGACGTCGACGTTGGGCAGGGCGCGGTCCAGCCACTTCGGCAGCCACCAGGCCTTCCTGCCGAGCAGGGCGAGCACGGCCGGGACGATCGCCATGCGGACGATGAACGCGTCGAAGAAGACCGCGATCGCGAGGCCGAAGCCGATCATCTTGACCATCGACTCGCTGGAGCCGATGAAGCCGGCGAACACCGCCATCATGATCACCGCCGCGGCCGTGACCACCCGCGCGCCGTGCTTGAAGCCCGTGACGACCGCCTGGCTGGGCTTCTCGCCGTGGACGTACGCCTCCCGCATCCGGGTCACGAGGAACACCTCGTAGTCCATCGCGAGGCCGAAGACCACGCCGACCATGAAGATCGGCATCATCGACATGATCGGGCCGGTCTCCTCGACGCCCATCAGGTCGGCCATCCAGCCCCACTGGAACACCGCGACCACGGCACCGAGTGCGGCAAGCACGCTGAGCAGGAAGCCGAGGGCCGCCTTCAGGGGGACCAGGATCGAGCGGAAGACCGCGATCAGGAGCAGGAAGGCGAGGCCCACCACCAGCGCCAGGTACGGGATCAGCGCATCGTTCATCTTCTGCGAGAAGTCGATGTTCATGGCGGTGGTGCCGGTGACCAGCACCTCCGCGCCCGTGTCGGCCTTGATGTCCGCGCCCGCGTCACGGATGCCGTGGACCAGGTCCTCGGTCTCGGTCGACGAGGGCTTGGAGTCCGGGATCACGGTGATCGTGTAGGTGTCGCCGGCCTTGTTGGGCACCGTCGGGGTCACCGTGACGACGCCCTCCAGACCCTTGATCTCGTCGGTCACCGTGGCGGCGGCCGCCTGGGGGTCGTCGCTGGACTTGGCGTCGACCACCAGCATCAGCGGACCGTTGAATCCGGGGCCGAAGCCCTCGGACAGCAGGTCGTAGGCGCGGCGCTGGGTCGTCGACGTCGGCTGCGAACCGTCGTCGGGCAGGCCCAGCTCGAGCGAGCCGACCGGGGCCGCGGCGGCGCCCAGGCCGATGATGCCGAAGAGGAGGACGGCGACGGGGCGGCGGACGACGAAGCTCGCCCAGCGCGTGCCCATGTTGGGCTTGTTCTCGCTGCTCTGGTTCTTGGACTTGCGGCCGCCGCCCAACAGCTTGCTCTTCGAGCCCGCCGGCTGGATCTTGCGGCCCGCGTAGCCGAGCAGTGCCGGGACCATGGTGAGGGCGATCAGTACGGCGATGACGACCGTGCCTGCGGCTGCGAGGCCCATCTTGGTCAGCATCGGGATGTTGACGACCGCGAGTCCGGCCAGGGCGATCACGACCGTCAGGCCCGCGAAGACCACCGCGGAGCCCGCCGTGCCGACCGCCCGGCCGATCGCTTCGTTGCGGTCGCGGCCCTCGGCGAGTTCGGCCCGGTAGCGGGAGACGATGAACAGCGCGTAGTCGATGCCGACGGCGAGGCCGATCATCATGGCCAGCGTGGAGGTGGTGGAGCCGAGTTCGAGCGTGTTGGCGAGGGCCGTGATGGTGGCGACGCCGATGCCCACGCCGATGATCGCCGTCAGCAGCGGCAGTCCGGCCGCGACCAGCGAGCCCAGGGTGATCACCAGGACGACCGCGGCGACCGCGATACCGATGATCTCGGTGGCGCCGGTCTCGGGCGTGGCCTGGAGCGCGTCACCGCCGATCTCCACGGTCAGCCCGGCGTCCCGCGCGTTCTGCGCGGCCTCCTCCAGGGCTTCCTTGGTGGAGTCCTCCAGCTCCATGCCGGAGACGTCGTAGCTCACCGCCGCGTAGGCGACCGTGCCGTCCTTGCTGACGGCCTGCGCCTGGTACGGGTCGGCGACGGAGGCGACCTCGGAGCCGTCGGACAGCTCCTGGACGGCCTTCTCGACGGTCGCCTTGTTGTCGGCGTCGGTCATCTTCTCGCCGGCGGGTGCCTTGAAGACGACCCGGGCGGTCGCTCCGTCGGCGCTCATGCCGGGGAAGCGGTCCTCCAGCAGGTCGAAGGCCTTCTGGGCCTCGGTGCCGGGGATGGAGAAGGAGGTGGTGCCCGCAGCGGGGGCACTGGCGGCGCCGACACCGGCGAGCGTCAGCAGCGCCACCCAGATCAGGGCGACGAAATGCCGTCGCCGGAAGGCGAGCCGGCCGAGTTTGTAGAGGAACGTGGCCACGAGGGCGTCTCCCGGTCAGGTCGTGGGGTATTCAGGGCAGGGTTGATCAACCCGGTGGGTGGCAGGGGTGATCGGCCCGACGACGTGAGCGGTCGCGTCAGGTGCTAACAGAGAGGGATGCTGCTCAGGTGGTGGGCGCGCCGAGGGCGGGGAGGACCACGGCGTCGATGTAGGAGATGAGGAAGGCCCGGGTCGGCGGCTGATCCTCGATCAGTCCCCTGGCGACGAATGCACCGATCATCATGTGCACCCCGAAATCCAGCGCCGGGTTGTCCGCACGGATCTCACCCCGGTCGACGGCACGCTGCAGCACACGACGGAACTCCGCCATCTCCGGCTCGATGAGCTGTTCCCGGAACTCCCGCAGCAGGTCCGGGTTGTTGTGCACCGCCATGGCCAGACCCCGCATGAGCGCGGCGTTCTGCTCCATCTGGCAGTCGTCCGCCCGCTCGATGTGGGCGTGCAGGTCGCCCCGGAGCGAGCCGGTGTCGACGTCGGTGAACGAACCGGGTTTGCCGTGCCGGATGGCCTTCACGACCAGCTCGGCCTTGCCGCCCCACTGGCGGTAGAGCGTGGCCTTGCTGGAGCGTGTCCTGGCGGCCACGGCATCCATGGTGAGGGCGTCGTAGCCGACTTCACGGAGCAGGTCGAGCACGGCCTCGTACAGCTCGGCCGCGCGCTCGGGAGTGATACGACTGCGACGCGGCGTTGCGACCTCAGCCATTCCGCTCACCTTCCTGTTCCGAACGACACGTTGAACGAACTGCCGATCGACTTCCGAACGACACGGTTTCGTACACGACGAAGGTAGCGCAGCCACCTTCGAAACGAAACCGTTTCGTACGTGTTCTGCGTCACGCATGGTAAGTTTTTCACGATTTGCTCCGCTTCGTCCCCGGGCAAAGCATGGAAAGGTGACCTATCTGCGTCTGCCCCACCTCAGCGGTGACCTGCTGTGCTTCGTCGCCGAGGACGACCTCTGGCTCGCCCCTCTCGACGGCCCGGGCCGCGCCTGGCGGCTCACCGTCGACCGCACCAAGATCGGCCATCCTCGCTTCTCGCCCGACGGCCGCCACCTCGCGTACACGAGCTGGCGCAGCCTCGTCCCGGAGATCCATCTCGTGCCGGTGGAGGGCGGTGCGGGACGCCGGCTGACCTACTGGGGCAGCGCGGACACCCAGGTCTGCGGCTGGACCCCGGACGGCGACATCCTCGCCGTCGCCTCGCACGGCGAGCCCTTCTCCCATTTCACCTGGGCCTACAAGGTCTCCCCCGACGGCGACCCGGGCCGCAAGCTGCCCTGGGGGCCGGTCTCCGACATCCAGGTCGCCGACATCGAGGGGGAGCGCAGAACACTTCTCCTCACCGGCACCCCACCCCACGAACCGGCCGCCTGGAAGCGTTACCGGGGCGGGGCGATGGGCCGGCTGTGGCTGCACGGGCAACGCCTGCTCGCCGACCTGAACGGTCATCTGCACTCCCCCCTGTTCGTCGGCGGTCGCATCGCCTTCCTCTCCGACCACGAGGGCGTCGGCAACCTCTACTCGTGCGCCTACGACGGCTCCGACCTGCGCCGCCACACCGACCACGACGCCTTCTACGCCCGGCACGCGTCCAGCGACGGCACGCGGGTCGTGTACCAGTGCGCGGGCGACCTGTGGATCGTCGACGATCTGGCCGCGGACTCGGCGCCGCGCCGTCTCGACGTGCGCCTGAGCGGGCCGCGCGCGGGCCGGCGTACGTATCAGGTGCCCGCCGCCCAGCATGTGAACGGCATCTCCGTCGACGAGACGGGCCGCGCGAGCGCGGTCGTCGTACGAGGGAGTCTCTACTGGCTGACACACCGGGACGGACCGGCGCGGACGCTCACCGACACGCCCGGCGTACGGGTCCGGCTCCCGGAGATGCTCGGCTCGGGCGGCCAGGTCGCCTACGTCACGGACGCGGAGGGCGAGGACGCGATCGAGATCGCCTATCTGCCGCGGGCCACCGGCGACCGCGAGCCGCGGCGGATGGCACAGGGGGAGCTGGGGCGCGTCCTGGAGATGGTCTGCGATCCGCAGGGCGAGCGGCTCGCGATCGCCGCGCACGACGGCCGGCTGCTGCTGATCGACGCGACGGAGGGGTCCAACGGTGAAGTGACCGAGCTGATCCGGTCGATCAACGGAGCGGTGCGGGACCTGGCCTTCTCGCCGGACGGGGCGTGGCTGACGTGGTCGCACCCGGGGATCGGGCGCACCCTGCGCCAGATCAAGCTGGCCCGCATCAAGGACCGTTTCATCGTCGATGTCACCAACGGCCGCTTCGAGGACGAGAACCCGGTCTTCACCCGCGACGGCCGCTATCTCGCCTTCCTCTCCTGGCGCGGCTTCGACCCGGTGTACGACGTCCACACCGGCGACCTGTCCTTCCCGCTGGGCTGCCGCCCGTACCTGGTGCCGCTCTCCTCTGCCACGCCGTCCCCCTTCGCCCTGAACCCCGACGGCCGCCCGGCCGCCGGGGGCCTGGACCCGGTCGAGGAGGAGGAGCCCGGCGAGGCCGGCGCGGTGATGGTGGAGATCGAGGGCCTGGAGAGCCGGGTGACCCCGTTCCCGGTCGCGGCCTCCAAGTACTCGGCGCTGGCCCCGGTCGCGGGCGGCGGGCTGGTCTGGCTGCGCTGGCCGATCTCGGGCGCGCTCGGCGAGACGTTCGTGAACCCGGACGACACCAGCGGCCGCCCCACCCTCGAGTACTTCAACATCACCAAGGCGAAGAAGTCCGAACTCGTCCAGCACCTGGACTTCTTCGCGGTCAGCGGCGACGGCACCCGGCTCGTCGTGGTCGACGAGGGCGACCTGCGCGCGGTGCCGTCCACGGAGTCCGGTGACAGCGACACGACGACCTGGATCGACGTGCGCCGGATCATGCACGAGGTGGATCCGGGTGCCGAGTGGCGCCAGTCGTACGAGGAGGCGGGCCGGCTCATCCGCGCGTACTTCTGGGACGCGGGGATGTGCGGCATCGACTGGGACGCGGTGCTGGACCAGTACCGGCCGCTGGTCGACCGGGTGGCGTCGCCGGACGAGTTCGCCGACCTGCTCCGCGAAGCGCTGGGCGAGCTGGGCACCTCGCACGCCTATGTCTCCGCCGCGCGCCGCAACGAGGGGCCGGCGCAGTACCAGCGCTGGCAGGGCCTGCTCGGTGCCAACTTCGTGTGCCGGGACGGAAGTTGGATGATCAAGCGGATCCTGCCGGGTGACTCCTCCGACTCCAAGGCCCGCTCCCCGCTCGCCGGTTCGGGCATCCGGGAGGGGGCGGTCCTGACCCATGTTGACGGACGCCCGGTGGATCCGGTGGCCGGCCCCTACCCGCTCCTGGCCGGTGCGGGCGGCACGACGGTGGAGCTGACGTTCACCCCGGCCGGGGGCGAGGGACGTTCCCGCCGGGTCGCCGTCATCCCGCTCGTCGACGAACGGCCGCTGCGCTACCAGGACTGGGTGGCCAAACGCCGTGCGGTGGTACGGGAGTTGAGCGGCGGCCGCTGCGGCTATCTGCACATCCCCGACATGGGCGGCTCCGGCTGGGCCCAGTTCAACCGCGACCTGCGGATGGAGGTCTCGCGGCCCGCGCTGATCGTGGACGTGCGCGGCAACGCCGGCGGGCACATCAGCGAACTCGTCATCGAGAAGCTGACCCGTACGATCCTCGGCTGGGACCTCACCCGCAACGCCCAGCCGGTGTCGTACACCTCGAACGCGCCCCGCGGGCCGGTGGTGGCGCTGGCCGACGAGGCCACGTCCTCGGACGGCGACATGATCACGGCCGCTTTCAAACTCCTGAACCTGGGTCCGGTCGTCGGGCAGCGCACCTGGGGCGGAGTCGTCGGCATGACCGGCCGGCACCGCCTGGGCGACGGCACGGTCATCACGGTCCCGATGAACGCGGCCTGGTTCGACGCCTATGGCTGGTCGGTCGAAAACCACGGTGTCTCCCCTGACTTGGAGGCGCTGCGCACGCCCCTCGACTGGGCGGAGGGCCGCCATGCCCAACTCGACGACGCAGTCCGGCTGGCCCTGGAGCTCCTGACGACCAATCCGGCGGCAACACCCCCGGACCACGGCGACATCCCGAACCGCTCCCGCCCCAAGCTCCCGCCACGGATCTGAGCGCCGCCCCCGTGAACGAAGGAACGCGGGGCGCCCTCACAAGGGCACCCCGCGTCAATCGGCCGAGGCCGAAGGCAAGTTGACAGACGTTACACGTCGTAGTCCTGGTCGAAGCGGTCCTCCGCCTCCCGCTGCTCGCGCTCCGTCTCGCGCCGGCCGCGCTCGCTTATCGGCTCGCCGCGCTCGCTGCGTTCGCGCTCACGCTCGTCCTGCCGTCCGACCTTCTCCTTGGCCTGCTGCTTGAGCTGCTCGGCCTTGTCCTGGAACTGGTCCTTCATGCCCATGAGATTCACTCCCAATGTGGGTGAGGGGATCGGGCCTCGACCAGATTTACACGGACGGACTAAGCACGCATTTCGATCAACTACGCTGTGTAGCGCGGGCCTGTTCATCGGCGGCACCGCCCGCCCCCACGAGCCCGGTCCGCATCCCCTGCAACCGGTCCGCGAACCGCCGCATCTCCCGTTGTCCCACCGTCCCGATGATTCCCGGCAGATACCCGCGGACCCCCTGCATCCCGCGCAGCCACCACTGCCCGTACACATGGCTCGACCGCCGCTCGATCCCGGCGACGATCCGGTCCACCGCGGGCCCCAGCGGATACGTCTTGTTGGACGGCCACGGCAGCCGCTGCCTCAACTCCCGCATGACATCGTCCTGATCGGCCCCGCGCACCATGTCGGTGTCGGTCCACGACAGATACGCCACACCCACCTTCACGCCCTGGTACCCGACTTCGGCACGCAGACTGTGCGCGTACGCCTCGACGCCCGACTTCGAGGCGCAGTACGCGGTCATCATCGGCGCCGGAGTGATCGCGGCGAGGGAGGCGATCTGGAGCAGATAGCCCCGGCTCTCCACCAGCACGGGCAGGAACGCCCGGGCCGTCACCGCAGATCCGATCAGGTTGACCTCGATGACCCGCCGCCACGCCTGCGGGTCGGAGTCGACGAAAGGACCGCCGGTCGCGACACCGGCGTTGGCGACGACGATGTCGACCTTGCCGAAGCGTTCCTTGACTTCGCGGGCCACCCTCGCCATGGCGTCGTGGTCGGTGACGTCGGCGTGCCAGTGGTCGCTGTCGCCGTGCAGCCGCGCGGAGACCTCCTTGAGCGCGTCCGGCTCCAGCCCGACCAGCGCCACCGTGGCGCCGCGCGCCGACAACTTCCGGGCGAGCAGCTCGCCGACGCCCCGCGCGGCCCCGGTGATGACCGCGACCTGCCCCTCCAGGCTCACCCTGCTCATGCGCCCTCCTTGACGTCGGTGTCCGCCGCGCTGTTCACGTAGGTGGTGACGAGTTCCCGGATCCTGCCGGTGACCAGCTCGGGCGCCTCCACCGGTGTCATGTGCCCGAGCCCGGGCAGCTCGGTGAGCCCGACGCACTGCGGCAGTGCGGCGACCAGGGCCCGTGAGTGCACCGGCGGAGTGAGCCGGTCGTGCGACCCGACGACCACCGCCGTCGGTACCGCCAACTCCCGTACGCCGTGGTCGAGGTCGAGCAGATCCAGTACGTGCGACCAGGCGTGGCGCACCTTGCGCGGACAGGCGTGCACGATGCGCGCACAGGCCTCCACCATGTGCGGGGCCGAACCGGCGCCCATCGTGGCGTACTTGAGGATCCACCGGGCGATCGGCGTGACCGGTCCGAGCGGCGCCCGGGAGCCGAGGACGCGCCGCGTCAGCGCGGTGCGCAGCCGGCCCGCGCGCAGCGGCAGCACCGTCGACTCGGCGACCAGCCGCGAACTGCCCGTGCTGCACAGCAGGACGGCCGCCGCGTGCGCCTGGAAGCGGGGGCGCGCGGATGCGGCCATCACCGTCATGCCGCCCATGGAATGCCCGGCGATCACCGCCCGTTCGCCGGGCGCGAGCGTCGCGGCGAGTACGGCTTCGAGGTCGTCGGCGAGTGCCTGCGTACTGCACGCCGGGCTCTCGGGGCTGCGTCCGTGGCCGCGCTGGTCGTAGGCGATGACCCGGTGGTCGGCGGCCAGGGCCCGGATCTGCGCCGCCCAGAAGGCGGTGGAGCAGGTCCAGCCGTGGACCAGGACGACGGGCGGCGCCTGCTCGGGGCCGTGCACCTCGACGTGCAGACGGGAGCCGTCGGCGGAGGTGACGGTCAGTTCGTGGGCGGGGACGGGTGGGGCGTAGGGGCCGGAGGAGACGTGGAGCAGGCGGCTCATACGGCGGCCTCCACGGTGTCCTGCTCGCCGGTGCTGACATCGGTTCGGGGCCGCAGCACCGCGTACTCGGCGAGATCCACCCGCCGTGTCGCGCGCCGGAACTCCGCTGTCGTACCGGGCCAGATGGTCGTGTTGCGGCCGGACGCGTCCAGGTACCAGCTGGTGCAGCCGCCGGTGTTCCACACGGTGCGCTTCATCCGCTCCTGCACCCGCCGGTTCCAGGCATGCACGGCGCTCGGGCGGGCGTCGAGGGCGACACGTCCGCCGAGCACGTCCAACTGCCGTACGAAGTCGGCCATGTAGTTCAGCTGGGACTCGATCATCAGGATCATGGACGAGTTTCCGAGGCCGGTGTTGGGCCCGATGATCGTCATCCAGTTGGGGAACCCCGCCGCGGAGGCGCCGCGCAGGGCCTCCATACCGTCCTTCCAGACCTCCGCAAGGGTCCGGCCCTCCGCCCCGACGACCCGCTCGGCGATCGGCATGTCGGTGACGTGGAAGCCGGTGCCGAAGACGATCGCGTCGACCTCGGTCTCGGTGCCGTCGGAAGCGATGACCTTCGAGCCGTCGATCTGGCTGAGCCCGCTCGCAACGACGTCCACATTGGGCCGGGCGAGCGCCGGATAGTAGTCGCTCGACAGCAGGATCCGCTTGCAGCCGATGCGGTAGTCGGGCGTGAGCTTGGCACGCAGGGCCGGGTCCTTGATGGCGCGGGCCATGTTGCGCTTGGCCAACTGCTCGACCAGGCCCAGCTCGTTGGGGTGCTTGGTGAAGGCCTGGACCTGCAACTCGCGGATACCCCAGAGCAGTCCACGCCGGAGCTGGGTCGTCAGCGGAACGGCGCGGTGCAGCCGCCGCTCGGCGCCGGTGATGGCGCGGTCGATACGGGGCATCACCCAGGGCGGGGTGCGCTGGAAGAGGACCAGTTTCGCCACGTCGGGCTGAATGGCCGGCACGATCTGGATGGCGGAGGCGCCGGTGCCGACCATGGCGACCCGCTTGCCACGCAGGTCGTAGTCGTGGTCCCAGCGGGCCGAGTGGAAGACCTTGCCGGGGAAGGTGTCGAGCCCGGGGATGTCCGGGATCTTCGGGTCGGACAGGGGGCCGGTCGCGGAGACCACGAAGTCGGCGGTGAGCCGGCCGGAGCTGGTCTCGATCTCCCAGCGCAGCTCCTGGCCGTCCCAGGTCATCTTCTTCACCTCCGAGTTGAAGCGGAGGTGCGGGCGGAGGCGGAAGACGTCGGTGACGTGCTCCAGGTAGGCGCGGATGTGCTCCTGCCCGGAGAAGGTGCGCGGCCAGTCCGGGTTGGGCGCGAAGGAGAACGAGTAGAGATGTGACGGTACGTCACACGCGCACCCCGGATAGCTGTTGTCCCGCCAGGTGCCGCCGACGCTGTCGGCCCGTTCCAGGACGACGAAGTCGGTGATCCCCTCCCGGCGCAGCCGCACGGCCGCCCCGAGCCCGCCGAACCCGGACCCGACGACCGCCACCCGTACATGCTCGTGTTCGGCCATACCGACGCCCCTCCCTGTCCACGCGACTCTGCGCAGTTGCGTACTCTGCCAGTGAACACTGGCGCAATGGGAGAGTAGAGGAGGCCCGTACTGAGCGGTAGGGGGCGGTACGAGGAAAGTTACCGGCGGTACGACTTAGGGTGCGGTCGTGGCAGACAAGCGTGAGTACCGCATGGAGGAGCTGGCCCGGCTGGCCGGCATCACAGTGCGCACCCTGCGCTTCTACCGCGAACGCAAGCTGATCCCACCACCGCGCCGGGAAGGCCGTATCGCCTGGTACGACGACCACCACCTGGCCCGCCTGCGCACCATCGGCGCACTCCTCGAACGCGGCCACACCCTGAGCGGCATAGCGGAACTGGCCGAGACCTTCGACCACGGCCGCGACGTCGGCGACCTCCTCGGCCTGGGCGCCCCCACCGAGGAAACCCCCGTCCGCCTCACCCCCGAGGAACTCGCCGACCACTTCGCGGGCCAGGCCACCCCCGAGAACCTCGCCGTCGCAATGGAACTCGGCTACCTCGGCACCGACGGCGACGAGATCGTCCACATCAGCCGCCGCCTGCTGGAGGTGTCCGCCGCACTGGTGCGCGAGGGCATCCCCCTTGCGGAGGTCCTGGCGGCGGGCAAACGGGTCCGCGAACACGCCGACGCACTGGCGGAGTTGTTCGCCGACCTGGTCCTGCGCCACGCCACCGAGGACGACCTGCCGCGCCTGCGCCCGCTGGCCCGCAGCGTGGTGGAGGCGGAGCTGTCGCTGGCGATGGACCGGCGGCTGCGGAAGAAGCCGTAGGTTCTGAGCAGGCTCGGCGAAGTCCGGTGCGGTTCGGCAGCGCCCCAAAGGGGCGCGGGGCTGTTTCGATATGCGGCTCCGCCGCGATGGGGGTCCCCCCGCTCATGGGGGTCCCCCCGCGCGAGCGAAACCGAGCGTGGGGGAGAAGCCGAGAGCGGGGGGAGCGACCAGCCACGACGCACCCGCAGGTGGCGTACCGGACTTCCAGCGGAGCGCCTGGTCACCGCTCGAAGACCACCGTCACCGGCGCATGGTCCGACCACCGCTCCGCATGCGTGGCCGCCCGCTCGACGACCGCCTTGACGGCGCGTTCGGCGAGCCCGGGCGTCGCCACTGCCAGGTCGATACGCCATCCCGTGTCGTTGTCGAAGGCCCTCCCCCGGTACGACCACCAGGTGTACGGCCCCGCCACATCCGGGTGCAGCGCCCGCACCACGTCGACGTACCCGCCGTCCCCGGCGTCGAAGACCCGCCCCAGCCACTCCCGTTCCTCCGGCAGGAAGCCGGAGTTCCTGGTGTTGCCGCGCCAGTTCTTCAGGTCGGCCTGCTGGTGGGCGATGTTCCAGTCGCCGCAGACGAGCACCTCACGCCCCTCGGCGGCGGCCCGCTCGCGCAGGCCCTTCAGATGGGCGAGGAACTCCCCCATGAACCGGACCTTCTCGTCCTGCCGTTCGGTCCCGACCTCGCCGGAGGGGAGATAGAGAGAGGCGATCGTCACACCGGGCAGGTCGACCTCGGCGTAGCGCCCACTGTCGTCGAACTCGGCCGACCCGAACCCGATGCGGACGGCGTCCGGCTCGCGCCGGGTGTACAGCGAGACGCCGGCGCGCCCCTTGGCGGCCGCAGGGGCGTGCACGACATGCCAGCCCTCCGGCGCGCGGACGTGCTCGGGCAGCTGCTGCGGCTCGGCGCGCACCTCCTGCAGGCAGAGCACATCGGCTTGGGTACCGGCGAGCCACTCCACGAAGCCTTTCTTCGCGGCGGCCCGCAACCCGTTCACGTTCACAGAGGTCACAGTGAGCACCCGGGCACGATACCGGCACACTGGACGAAGTCCGGATTCGATCATCGCATAGATGTACGATGCCCGGCATGAATATACGTCGCGTCTCCTTCGACCACCCCGACGCCGTCAAGCTCAACGACGAGGTCCAGGCCGAGTACCACGAGCGCTACGGCGACGGCGGCGACGCCACCCCCCTCGACCCGTCGGACTTCGCGCCGCCGAACGGCGTGTACCTGATCGCCTACGACGAGAGCGACCGCCCCGTCGCCACCGGCGGCTGGCGCAGCCAGGACAAGAACGGCGAGGGCAACGAGGACGGCGACGCCGAGCTGAAGCGGATGTTCGTGATCAGGGAGCTGCGCGGCCGCGGCCTGGCCCGGCGCATGCTCACCGCCCTGGAGGACGACGCCCGTGCGGCCGGCCGCATCCGCATGGTCCTGGAGACCGGCACAGAGCAGCCGGAGGCGATCGCCCTCTACACCTCCAGCGGCTACGAGCCGTGCACCAAGTTCGGCTACTACCGCTTCCACGAGGCCAGCCGCTGCTTCGCGAAGCCCCTCGCCTGACCCGGCATCAGCCGGACCGGGGGCACGCAACAAAAAGGAGCCCGCCCGATCATCGATCGGGCGGGCTCCTATCAACCGACTCCAGGTTTCCCCGGGGCAGTTGTTGCGGTGGACCTGAGGGGATTTGAACCCCTGGCCCCCTCGATGCGAACGAGGTGCGCTACCGGACTGCGCCACAGGCCCTTGCAACGAGTGAAACTTTAGCACCCCGATCGGGCTGCTCGGAAATCCGTTGCCGTGAGGGCCGAGGTGCCCTACTCGTTGGCCGCCCGCGGTCGCTCCCCGTCCTCGTACTGGTCGAACAGGGGCGTACGCCCGCGTTCCCGTGCCCGGCGGGCCGAGGCCGCGCGCCGGGCGTCGCTGCGGTCGCCGCCGTCCGTACGGTCCGCCGCCTCGTCCGGCTCCGCCGTCTCCACGCCGTCCGGGGAGGCCGTGGATGCCCCGTCCCCGGCCTCCTGGTCCCGCGCGACGGAACTCGACCGCGCCGAACTCCACGCGTCCGGCGCCCCCAGATCGACATCGGGCGTGGCCCGCGGAGCGACCGGCGCCGTCACATACGTCGGCAGTGGTACCGGCACCGGCTCCCAGCTCTCGCCCCTGCCCGGCCCGCGCTGCCGCTCCCGCTGCTGGTCGACCCACTCGGCGTGATCGGTCTGCTCGACGAGCGCCCGCCGGTCCGCCGCGAGCGCCGACAGCCCGGGGTCGGCCTCCGGCTCGGGTCCCTCGTCGGGGTCGCCGGCGTCGATCTCGGCGGCCGCCTGCCGACGGGGCTGGCGTGCCCGCTCGCGCAGGTGCTGCGCTGCGGCCTCCGCCCGGCGGCGGTCCATCTGGTAGGTGAAGCGGCGGCGCTCCTGGGTGCGCAGATACGCGATGTACACGCTGAGCAGCACTGCGGGCACACCGGGCGCCCACAGGAAGGCGAGCCCCCCCACGGCCGCGACGATCGCGCCGAGCGTGAACGCGAAGAAGAGCACCACTGTCGTACGTCGGCGGCGCGCGAGCACCTTCGAGCGCTGGGCGCGCGCGGCGGCGGCCTCCGCGGCGGGCGCGCGCCGTGCGGACGGCACGCGGTTGCCCGTCGGCGCCGAGACACCCTCGCGCGCGGACGCGGCGCCGGATGTGTGCGCGGGCGCGTCACCGGGCTTCCGCGCGGGCGCACTTTCCGGCTCCCGCGCGGACGCGCCTGCGGGCTCGCGCGCCGGTTGCGTCTGCTCCGTGCCCTGGGCCTGGACCGTCGCCTGCGTCCGGGGCCTGGTCGGAGACACAGCGAAGGCCCGGACGTCCACCGAGTCGGTGACGGCGTCCGGGTCGTCGGGGTCGGGCTCCCCCTCGTCGGTGGAGCGCGCCTGCAGGTCCTTGGCGTATCGACGCTCCATGGCCGCCCGTCCGGACAGCAACCGGATGGCGGTGCTGAAGCGCTCCGTCGGACGGGCCTCGTTCAGCTCGTCCTGCCTACGGAGCCACATGGGCACCAAGTAGGCGGCCCAGGCCCCGACAATGACTGCGTAGATGAGGCCGCTGCTGCTCACGCCTCACACGGTAGAGGGGTTTGCGTGAGGCCATCTGCCAATTGAGCCGGTGTGTCGCACGATCTGGCTGATATTTCGAGCTTTTTTTGTGAGCGATGCGATCAGTAGGTCACCGAGGTCGCGAATTCAACGCCCCGGAGTGGTCACCGTCCGATCATTTTCGAACATTTATTCAATTCCGGGGTTACGCGTGATTGCCCGGGGCGTTCTGCGGGTTCCACGGCAGGCTCTGCGGGTTGCGCGGCGTGCTCTGCCCGTTCTCGCCCGTGCTCCGCAGCCGGTTCCGCCGCCAGCGGCTGAGCAGTCCGTCGGGCACTTCTTCCGCGGTGAGGGCGAAGACGAGATGGTCGCGCCAGGCTCCGTCGATGTGGAGATATCGGGGCCTGAGGCCCTCCTCGCGGAATCCGAGTTTCTCCACGACGCGGCGGCTGGGTGCGTTCTCGGGGCGAATGCAGACCTCGATGCGGTGGAGCCCGACGGTCCGGAAACAGTGGTCCACGGCGAGCGCCACGGCCGTCGGCATCACACCGCGTCCGGCCACGGACTCGTCCACCCAGTAACCGATGTGCCCCGAGCACATCGAACCCCAGGTGATCCCGGCCACCGTCAACTGCCCGGCCAGCCGCCCCTGGTACTCGATGACGAACGGCAGCATCCGGCCCGCGTTCGCCTCGGAGCGCAGATGGCGCACCATCTGGCGGTAGGTCGGCCGGTGCGCGATCGGCCCGCCGGGCGCGGGCGGCGGAATGGTCGCCTCCCAGGGGCGCAGCCAGTCGCGGTTGCGCCGGTTGACCTCACGCCAGGCCCGCTGGTCGCGCAGCTTTATCGGCCGGAGGACGACATCGCCCTCCACCAGTTCGACGGGCCAGGATGGGCTGTTCAGCTCGCACCCCCACTGCTGGGTCTGGGGTGGTCGCCGCCGCGGAGCTGGTCGACGGCGTGGGTCAGGAGGGGCTCCAGGACGGCCAGTCCGTCCCGTACCCCGCCGGAGGAACCCGGCAGGTTGACGATCAGTGTGCGTCCCGCCACCCCGGCCAGCCCCCGGGAGAGCGCGGCGGTCGGCACCTTCTCCCGTCCGAACGCGCGGATGGCCTCGGCGATGCCCGGCACCTCGTGGTCGAGCACCGCGCGGGTCGCCTCGGGCGTGCGGTCGGTGGGCGAGATGCCGGTGCCGCCGGTGGTGACGATCACGTCGTACCCGGCGTCGACACCGGCGCGCAGGGCGGCCTCCACGGGGTCCCCGTCGGGGACGACCTGCGGTCCGTCGACCGCGAACCCGAAGCCCTTGAGGCCGTCGGCGATCAGCGGGCCGCCCTTGTCCTCGTAGACCCCGGCGGCAGCCCTGTTGGAGGCGGTGACCACAAGAGCGCTGTACGGCGCCACCAGGGCTCCGCCGACTGAGGCGTCGAGAGTCATGCCCGGCTCCAGTCGCCCGACTTGCCGCCCGTCTTCTCCTCCACCCGTACGTCCGTGATGACCGCTCCCTTGTCGACCGCCTTGACCATGTCGATCACGGTGAGCGCGGCGACGGAGACCGCGGTGAGGGCCTCCATCTCGACGCCCGTGCGGTCCGTCGTCTTCACCGTGGCCAGGATCTCCACGGCGTCGTCCGCGACCGACAGGTCCAGTGTCACACCCGACACCGACAACGGGTGGCACAGCGGGATCAGGTCCGGGGTGCACTTGGCACCCATGATGCCCGCGATCCGCGCGGTGGCCAGGGCGTCACCCTTGGGTACGCCTTCGCCGCGCAGCAGTTCGATCACACGGGGCGAGACGAGGACGCGTCCGCTCGCGCGCGCGGTGCGCGCGGTGACGTCCTTGTCCGACACGTCGACCATGCGGGCGGCCCCCGCATCGTCGATGTGCGTCAGTCGGTCCTGCACAGGGGGTCCGGGGGTCTCCCCCCGGGAAGGCACGGTCATGGTGTGGCGCTCCCGGTCCGGGCCCGCCGCGGTGCGGCGCACGGGCCTGCTGTGCGCGACACGGTACCGCCAACCTGGGGCGCTCAGCCGAGCAGGACCACCTCGACCTCGGTGCCCGGCGCGACGGACTCGACGTCCTCGGGGATCACGATCAGCGCGTCGGCGTGCGCGAGGGCGGCCACCAGGTGGGAGCCGGCGCCGCCGACGGGGGTCACCTTGTCGTCGGCGTACGTACCGCGCAGGAACTGCCGGCGGCCCTTCGGCGAGGTCAGCGCCTTGTCCGCGGTCAGGGTCGCCCGGGTCCTGGGCCGGTGGACGTCCTCCAGCCCCATGAGGGTGCGGATCGCGGGACGGACGAACAGTTCGAAGGAGACGTACGACGACACCGGGTTGCCGGGGAGGGCCAGCAGCGGGGTGTGGTCGGGGCCGATGGAGCCGAAGCCCTGCGGCTTGCCGGGCTGCATGGCGAGCTTGCGGAACTCGATGCCGCTGCCCGGTTCGTCCTCGTCGGCGACGTGCGACAGCGCCTCCTTGACGACGTCGTACGCTCCGACGCTCACGCCGCCGGTGGTGACCATGAGGTCGGCGCGGACGAGCTGGTCCTCGATGGTGGTGCGCAGGGTCTCGGCGTCGTCGGCGACGGCGCCCACGCGGTAGGCGATGGCGCCGGCGTCACGGGCGGCCGCGGTGAGGGCGAAGCTGTTGGAGTCGTAGATCTGGCCGCTGCCCAGTTCCTCGTCGGGCTGGACGAGTTCGCTGCCGGTGGACAGCACGACCACGCGCGGGCGCGGGCGTACGCGTACCGTGCCGCGGCCGATGGCGGCGAGCAGGGCGATCTGCGGCGGGCCGAGGATGGTGCCGGCCTCCAGGGCACGGTCGCCGGCCTTCACGTCGCTGCCCTTCGCACGTACGTGGGCGCGTGCCTCGGCCGGCCGGTGCACGCGCACGT